>CAZJWE010000115.1:0-10660 GCA_964549265.1 uncultured Bacteroidales bacterium
TGACATATATAATTTATTAGGATATCATTTAAAGATTTCTAATATAAAAATATCTCCCTCTATCCAATATAAAACATCTCTAAAGTTTTATCAATATAGCCCTCGTTATTACTTTAATTTTAAAAAAAGCCTTTCGGTGAATTTAACCGGTCAATATAAAAAATACATTGTTGGTCTCGGAATCTTTACTCATCCGCAATTCATCCCATTCGATTTTCAATACATGATTGGAGCAGGTTATTATTTTTCAAAAAATTTCTATGTTAATCTAAATTCCATGATATATATTAATTCTCTTATAAGTGAAAAAAATTATGTGCAAAATTTTAAACTATCATTTTTATATTTTAGGTAGCATATTCGCACTGTTCATCATGTCATGTGAAGATAAACATCCTGAAAGTGTTTCAATAAAATATAATGGTGATACAACCAGCATGGTTTCAAATTACAAAATTGACCGCTATGGGTTCAATGATTCATTAGCAGTTTATTTAACAGACCCTTTCTGCAGTGAACGCCAGGATGGTGTAATAAGTATCCGCAATCATTCAAATAAAATTTTATATTATGATTGGGAAAACACTGATAACTCATATAATACAGATGAATTGTATGAGTTATCTGCTGGTGATTACAAGGTAACAGTTTCAGATGATAACAATAATTTTGCCGTAATATCTATTGAGCTATACAGCCAATATAAACATTGCATCTTTATCCCTTCTTTTTTTACTCCAAATGGAGATTGTATGAACGATATATGGTTCATTGAAGGGCTGGATTATCCTGCTTATTCACATTGCTCTGTTGCTATCTATAATGCTTCGGGTTTATTGCTTTATTATACATCTGGTGGATATAACGAGCCATGGGATGGGACTTATAGAAATAAACGTTTACCAGAGGATGATTATTATTATAAAATTGATCTATATGGAGATGGGAAAAAATTTTTTGAAGGTACCGTTACATTGATATATAATCATTGATTCCATGTGGATAACATTGCACAAACTAAAGATTTTCTAATTCATTTACTCCACCCTATGCCTCCCATTCTCCAAAAACATGATCCGCGGCAATTGTTTTGTCTTATTAAAAGCATCATATCCCTTTTTCATGTCTGCCCACAGCCCGGTTTTGTCGGAATTATTTTTGTGTTTATCTGTGAGTTCGGTAAGTTTTGATGCGGTGAGCCTGGCAGGAAAGATGGTCACCGGAATTGTTGCTTGCCCGTTATCCCGTGCTTCAACGCAGAATACATAGAGTTCTTTGATCTTATCATTTGTAATAGGCAGGCAGCCAATGGTAACACAGGCACCATGAATAAAAATATCACCGCCCAGGTTATCTTTGTTGCCAAGAATTTTATCTGACGCATTCGGATAATTCAATCCTAACGACAAATAAAAATTACTGGCAGGATTAAACCTGTTGATATGATAGTATCCTTCGGGAATCTGACGATCTCCCTGCTTTCGCTTCGGCCCTAAATTCCCGGATGTCCGGCAAACAGCATATTCTTTCATTAATGTAAACGTCTTATCCTCTTTATTTTTAGCCCATAGCTCAATCTTTTTTTCTTGTTTGAATGCCCTTAAATAAATAACCAGCCGGTTTGCTTCAATGGAATGCTTTTCCAACATATTTGTTACATCCTCCCATTTGTCGGCATAAGCTTTACGCACACGGGGATATCTTTTCTGGCCTGTCTTAAAAATACCGGAACTAAACAACATTATTATACCAATTAAATATAGTGGTTTGATGAATCTCATTATTGTTTTTTTTGTTTTTTTCATTTCAAGCCGCTTCTTTCTTCTTAGACCACCATACCATTGCAATCCCAACCATTACTAAAGGAATGCTTAGCCATTGCCCCATTTTTAATGGAATGGCATGTTCAAACGGGACCTGTACTTCTTTATAAAATTCTACAAAAAACCTGAAGCCAAACACGCAGATCAGGAACATGCCAAACAAAAAGCCCTCTCTGATCATACCATTTTGTTTCCTGTAGTATATAAAAAATAAAATAAAAAACACAAAATAGGCCGACGCTTCATAAAGTTGTGCCGGATGCCGGGGAATACCATAAATGGCCATTTCAGCTTTTATGTTATCCGGATTTTCAGTGATTGTTATGCCGGGTGTTGAGTCAAATACCTTTATGTTGTAATACAAATCCTCATCCTTTTCGATTTCGGGAATGAAATAACGATACATGATAATTTGAATGCCTTTTTCATTGATTGTTCTTTTTTTAAAAAGGACTTCCAGGTTTAATTTATGGTATGTGGTGTTGTGGGCAATGGTGTCTTCGTTTGTTTGGGATATATTTATTTCTTCTATGTACTTGCCAAACCGATTGGTCAGTTTTTTATCAATTTCTCTAACAAACATAAATGCATGTGCTTTATTTGTTTTATCTCCAATGATCTCTGAATTCATGAGGTTGCCTGTACGAATGAACGGGGCAATCAATAAGATGACAATGACGATCCTGTCGAGCAACCAAAAGTAGGGCTTTTTGACTTTTCGTACATAGAGGTAAAGTGCAATTAATATCCCCACTGCCGCTCCATGACTGGCAAGTCCGCCTTTCCATACCTGAAGTATTTCAAGGGGATTTTTTAGGTAATAACCGGGTTCATAAAAAAAACAATGGCCGAGCCTCAAGCCAAGAATACATCCTATAACCAGAAAAAAAGTAAGTTTACCGATTTGATCGGATGTCATTTTCTTTTTTTGCAATATCCATTCCAGCAAAAGATACCCGAGATAAAATGATACAGCAAAGCAAATCCCATACCACCGGATGTCTCTTCCTAACAAGTTAAATGCCACAGGGTCGGCATTCCAGATAATATAGTGTAACATAATTTATAAATTTATGGTTAATAGATAGCTTAATTATTCAAATCTTTTCACACGTTTTTAATCGGCCTTTAAAATGGGTCTGAAAATCATATGCTTTCTCATTACTTGTAATCGCATTCCGCACAAAAAACTCAAGTCTGTTGTGCATATTGGCTTCGCTGGTATCTGCATCCATATCAAGAAACAAGACATTTAAATCCGGGAACATATCTTTAATCCGTTTGGAAACTCCTTTTGATACAATATGGCATGCTATGCATCCAAACGGTTGCACAGCCACAATATTTTGTACCCCTTCCTTTGCAAATGCTATCATCTCAGCAGGAAGCAGCCAACCTTCGCCATATTGATGTGACAGGCTCACAATATCACGGGCGTGTTTTTGCATTTCATCTATCGTATGAAGTCTTGTCAAAGGATGATGAAAACCCTCCAGAATGGCATTTACTTTTCGTATATAACGGCCAACACGTTGTTCAATGAGCTCATGAAACAATTGTTCGACCCAACTGTTTTTTTCAAGGTAATTATCGTTATTATACTTTATATCGGCCAATGATTCAAGAAAAAAGGAGTTGATCGGGGACGTAACTACCTCCATCCCATTATTCCGCAACCAATCTTCAAGCTGATAGTTGCCAAATGCATTGTATTTCATAAAGATTTCACCCACTATACCTACTCTGGGAAATGACACATCATGATATGCAACAGCATTAAACTCCTCAACAGCCTGACGCAATAACTGGAGCGAATGCCTGATCACATAGTTTCGACGGTTTTGATATGCATATTGGATGTATTGATCAAAGATGCGCTTTGCCTCGCCCTTTGTCTTTTCACGAACCACAACATGATTGTATAGCTTCAATAAAGCATCGGTGTAAATCAATATATTCAGCGTTAAAGAAAGCATTTCAAAAAAATTCTTTTTAAACCCGGGCTGAACATTCATTGTATTGGGATTGGTAGATACCGAAATCACAGGAATATGCTTATATCCTGCATCCAGCATAGCTTTTTTAATTAATGACACATAATTGGATGCCCTGCATTGGCCGCCTGTCTCACTCATGGCAATAGCCACATTATCTAAATCGTATTTGCCGGATTGAAGTGCCTTAATAATATCGCCGATGAGGATGATTGCAGGATAACAGATATCATTATTCACATATTTCAATCCGGTTTCCACACTTTGCCTGTCAGCTTGAGGGAGTGACTCAAAATGATAGCCTTCCTGAAAAAATAGCGATTCTGTAAAGAGGGTATAAAATTGTGATAAGCTAGGGCCTAATATGCGTTTTTTTCTGTCAATTTTACAAAACGAAGGTGTTGTCTGGCGGATATTAGCCGGCTTCATCTTTTCCTGACATTGATGGTTTAACGATTCGATGAGTGAACGTATCCTGAGTTTTACAGGTGCAGGATTCTCTCCCTCGTCAATCCTGATCATAGTATAATGCTTATTGTGCTTTTCCATGATTTCTTTTGCTTCATCCATGACAATAGCATCCGGGCCACAGCCAAAAGAATTTAATTGAATGACGTGTACATTGTCCTGCGTGCCTGCCCATTCCAATGCATGATAAATCCTGTTTGAATATTGCCATTGAGAAAGCACATGAACATCATGTTTAAAATCGGTATGATGAGATGCCGGAACAATATCTTCGGTGACAACATCAACCCCCATATCACAGATCATCGCGGGGATATTATGATGAACAGCAGGGTCGGCATGATACGGCCTGCCCACAAGCATTATCACGGGCTTTTTATCTGCACGTGCCTGTTCAAGAATCTTTTCCCCTTTCTCTTGTAATGTATGCCGGATATATTCTGTCCTGGCTTTTGCTTTTTTAAATGCTTTTTGAAATGCCGCCTTTTCTATTCCAAATTGTTTAAGATATTCATAGCATGCTTTCGCCAGCAGTACATCATTATTGAATGAAGCTGTGACCATATCATAATGAATTCCATATTCTTCAAAATTGACGGCATTTTTGATAACATCAGGATACCCCGTTACTACAGGACAATTAAATGCATTTACAGCACCGGCAAATTCTTTTTTCTCATATCTGACAATGGGATAAAATATCCTGTCAACCTGCTGATCAATTAAATCAAAGACATGCGCATGAACCAGTTTGGCAGGATAGCATATATTATCGGACATAATGGTTCCGTATGCTCTTTGTTGATTAAGTTTAGCAGTCGGAGAAGAAAGGCGTACCCGGATGTTCAATGCTGAAAACAATGTGTCCCAAAACGGAAAATTATCGTACATGTTGAGGACACGCGGAATGCCGATTGTAAGTATAGGCGAAGCCGGCGGGTTTGCTGTTTGTTCAAATACCAGTTTGTTTTTAACAACTAAAAGGTCTGTTCCTTTCGGCTCATACAGATTATTGTTAGAGTATTTTTTTTCACACCGGTTCCCTGAATAATAAACCCTGTTGCCTGGAAAAGCCATCTTACTGATCCGGCATTGATTACCACAGCCATCACAAATAATCGTTTCAGATGATTGTTTTTCTGTTACCTCCAATGCCTGCATCTCATTGAATTGACTTTTTTCCTGTTGGTTATTATCTGCCCTTTCAACAGCAGTTAATGCACATCCGAATGCACCCATCAAAGCACTGACAGGTGGACGAGTCACTTGTTTCCCGAGAAACAATTCTGTTGCTTTTAATACAGCAGGATTTAAAAATGTCCCGCCCTGCACCACAATATGACCTCCTAAATGATTGATGTCTTTGACTTTCAATACTTTACTGAAACAATTTTTCACTACTGCATAGGCCAGTCCTGCTGATATATCTTCTATTCTGGCGCCTTCCCGTAATGCCTGCTTTAATTTGGAATTCATGAAAACCGTACACCGGGAGCCTAAATCATAAGGTGTTTCAGATTTGAAAGCTTTTTGAGCAAAGCTTTCAACGGTTAAACCAAGAGATCCGGCAAATGTTTCTATAAACGTTCCACATCCTGATGAACAGGCTTCATTGACTTCAATATCTTTGATATGTCCGTCTTTGATATAGATTGCTTTGATATCTTGTCCCCCTATATCCAGGATAAACGAAACATTGGGTTTAAAAAAAGCTGCTGCTTTGTAATGAGCAATGGTTTCCACAATGCCTTCATCGCATCCAAATGCTTTTTTAATCAATTCTTCTCCATATCCTGTGACTATTGTGTATTGAATTGTTGCTTTGATTTTCTTTTCTTCCATGAATTTTAGTAGAGAAGCAAAAGCATTTTTTACAGCATTGATAGTATTTCCTTTATTGTTTGTATAATATGAAAAAATAATTTTTTTGTTTTGATTTACAGCAACCAGCTTAGTGGTAGACGATCCTGCATCAATGCCAATATAAATATCTTTAGTAATATGAAAAAACTCTTCAAAAAGTGCATGTTTTGTATCTTGTTTTTGTTTCTGATGGTCAATTTCATCGTTGTTTTTGAACAATGGCTTTAGCCTTTTGGATTGATTCTTCAATGGTTTATTTACCATTAAAGAAATATTTCCGGCTAACTGTGAAACATTCATTTCAGGCCTTTCAGCATGCTTTGCTATGGCTGCTCCAAGGGCAGGAAACAGGTTACCAAATCCGGGCACAATGACTTCTTCCTTGTGAACTCCCAAAACATGCATCATAGCATGCTGCATTGATGTTGAAAACATCAGAGGGCCGCCTGAAAATATAATTTTAGGACGTGGCTTGATCCCTTGCAAAAGTGTGTTTGCCACCTGAACCGCTACCGCATGAAATACAGACCGGGCTAAATCCTCCAACGGGACTCGCTTGCTTAGCAGGCTTTGTATATCGGTTTTGGCAAATACCCCACAACGGGATGCAATTGGATAGATAGTGTCTGACTGTAAGGCCAATTCATCGAGTTCGTTTAACGAAATGCCCAATAAAGATGCCATCTGGTCAATAAAAGCACCGGTGCCTCCTGCGCAATTACCATTCATACGAATATCAGGATGTCCGTTCTTTCTGAAATGCATTAATTTGGCATCTTCTCCCCCAATATCTATGAATAGTCGTATGTCGGGATAATATTCATAAATGGCTTCTGCCGATGCAATGACTTCCTGGATAAACGGGATGTCCAGTTTCTCTGCCACTCCCATACCCACAGAACCTGTTATAATGGGTCTTACAACAACATCCCCCAGTTTTTCGAGAACATTGATCAGTATTTGATGCATATGCCAGGATACATCGGTATTATGCCTGACATATTCAGAGAATACAACATTTTTTTGTTTGTCTGTTATCACCACTTTGATGGTGGTGGATCCAATATCAATGCCTGTGTTGAACAAAATATATTTTATTAAATCATGTCTATAAATTCTAATTGAATTCAAATATATAGAAAAATGCTGTTCATGTGTTTATTTTTTAATTTTTAATGGTCATATAAAGCTCACCATGAGTTTAAT
Source organism: uncultured Bacteroidales bacterium (assembly GCA_964549265.1). Taxonomy (GTDB): domain Bacteria; phylum Bacteroidota; class Bacteroidia; order Bacteroidales; family JBBRXJ01; genus CAYMKE01. The sequence continues at coordinate 7,355 of CAZJWE010000115.1, forward strand.
TAATTGGATTTTTCAGTGATTCCTGAAAATTTTGATGCGAAGGAATTATTAGAAGTCCCCTATATAAACATCAGGAGGCTGACTGCCATAATGATCATTCCAAATATCAATCCGTAGATTGACAAGTGTGCTTCGCCATATTCCCTTGCTGCAGGCAATAATTCATCGAGTGAAATAAAAACCATAATCCCTGCTACCATTCCGAAGAGGATACCAAAAAGAAAGTCGTTCATAAAGGGCATCAGGATAAGATAACCTAATAATGCGCCTACAGGTTCTGCCAATCCTGATAAAAAAGAATAAAAAAATGCTTTTTTTCGATTGCCTGTTGCATAATACACCGGCACAGAAATGGCAATGCCTTCGGGTATGTTGTGAATGGCAATAGCAAAGGCGATGGCACCTCCCAATGCCGGGTCTTTAAGGGTAGCAATAAACGTTGCCAGTCCTTCCGGAAGGTTATGAAACGCAATGGCAAAAGCTGAAAAAACACCCATGCGCAAGAGTTTTTTGCATTTGACAGCTTCACTAATGTCTTCGACCTTTTTATATTCGTGAGGATTTTCAAATGAAGGAACCATCCGGTCTATGATTGCAGTGATTAACATTCCTGCAAAAAAAGCGCCAGCTGCTACCCAGTGTCCCGGACGGTGCCCCAGGTAATTACTCAATGATTCTTGTGATTCGATTAATAATTCTGCAAATGAAACATAGATCATTACGCCTGCTGAAATACCTAAAGCAACTGATAAAAAACGTGTGTTGGTAGTTTTTGCAAAAAAGGCAATGGTGCTTCCTATACCGGTTGAAAGGCCTGCAAACAAAGTTAACAGGAATGCGATGAATAAGTGCTCTGACTCCATGCCTTATGAATTAATATGGTTCTACCCTTATTTTAGTGGTTAAATATTTTTACAGGACCAAAAATACTGTTTAAACAAATTGCAAGTTACCATTAAATTCGAGGTAGAACCAAAAAATTAAATGAATCCCTTAATAATCTGGCTGACCCATTTTTTTATCCGCTGGTCTGTTTTATCAGGCTGTACGTCTTCATCAATGACCAACCCAACAAATTTATTGTTTTTGACTGCTTTAGAATGTTTAAAATCATATCCTTCTGTGGGCCATTCCCCAATCATATTGCACTCTTGTGCTGATATCCGTTTATACAATTTACCGAGGGCATCCACAAAGCTGTCGGGATAATTCTCCTGATCTCCCAGTCCAAACATAGCAATGACTTTATGGCTGAGGTCTTCTTTGTCGCATGCCAGCACAAAACCTGCCCAGTCGTCCTGGTAATCACCTTCTCCCCAAGTTGAAAGGCCGAAAATTAAATTATCATATTCATGCATTTTATCAGAAGATGTCCTGGAGATATCATACACATCAACCTTATCTTCTCCAATTTCTTTTTGAATCCTCTGCGCAACCTCTTCTGTATTTCCTGAATTTGTGCCGTAAAAAATTCCTATTTTTTTCATTTTTCTTTAAATATTAATTTTAGATTTAGTTCCGCATAAGAACAATAACCATTTAGCGTAAATATTAAATAATTATTCTCCTTATACTTTTGAAAATTAAATGAATATCCCATCTTTATTTCTTTTTCCATATATTAAATGGATCAACCATTGGTCTAAAAATGGATTCTTCATCCTGTCTTGCTGAACCGGCATTAAAACTGACAACCGGAATATCCGACTCATTGATAATTTTATAAGCCACAGCTCCAATATAATTATCATGCCTGTTGGATTCTTTATGAGTCATAACCATAATTAAATCTGCGTTGATTTCCGTTGAATAGTCTAAAACCAACCGATGGATCGGTTTCCCTGTCCGCTCATAAAGTTTGATGGTACATTTTACATCATTTTCCTCGATCATGTCCTGGATTCGCTGCATTTTTTTTAAAATTCTGCTTTCCCTGGCTTTCACTCCACCAATTAAAGCAGAAACCAAATGTACTGTAGCATTATAATGCTGTCCAAATGAAATAGCATTGAATAATTTTTCTCTTGTACGTTGAGTTAAATCAATGGGCACAACAATATGTTGATAATCCAATACCACTCCTTTTTTTCCGGGCACTGTAATAACTGGTGTATCAGCAGCTCTGACAATCCTGGTAATTTTGGAGCCTAATTCTCCGGGTTCTACGGGAAGTAATTGCCGTTTTCCCACCATTATAAATCGTGCAGAAATTTCCCTGGCGGCGTCGAGTATCTCTTTATATACTTTCCCCTTCCTGACCATTGTTGTTACAACAACACCACTTTCTTTCGTAGCTTTTTCAGCTATTTTCTCAAGCCTTGTTTTCACTTGTGCCTCAATGGCTTTTATTTCACTTTCTGTACGTAAAAGCTGTTGTATAAAATCGCCCTGGTCAATTACATAAAGCAATATGATCTGGCCATGTACGAATTTAGCTATTGTATAAGCGTTCACTAAAGCAATGTCTGCTTCATCAGAAAAATTATAGGGAACAATGATTTGTTTTCTGGCTGCTTTCATGAATTATTAATGTTTAAAAGTTTTGTACGTGGACGTAAGAAAGTAAAATTAAAAAAATACCTGTTAAAAATAATAATTTTTTTTATATTTTATGAATAAAACCTATCTTTGTAAAGAGTAATTCATGGAAGGCTAAATGCTTTCATTCAAGGTATAGGATGAAAAAAGCGTTTAGATGTTTATGAATGCTTGGATTTCAAATTTCAAACTTTTTAAATTTTTTTCTATGAACATTTTTATTGCTAATCTTAATTTTAAAATTAAGAGCGAATTTTTAAAGGAAGTTTTCGAAGAATATGGAACCGTAACTTCCGCTAAAGTTATTACAGACCGTAGATCAGGCAGGTCCAAAGGCTTCGGTTTTGTTGAAATGGAAAATGAAGACGAAGCTCAAAAAGCGATTGACGGACTCAATGGCAAAGAGCTCGACGGCAGAAGTGTAGTAGTACAAAAAGCAAAACCAAGAAAAGAAGAAGAAGGTACAGAAAGAGAAGAAGCTGGAGAATAATAAAGATGAAAGTTAAACATTGATTGATTTAACTTATCTTCTTTTTTAAGACAAATTTGAATTTATAATGCAGCAATTTCTATTCACATTGCTGCATTATATTGGCACTACCCTTATTTTAGTAGTTAAATATTTTTACAGAATCTAAAATACTGTTTAAATATAGTTGAAAATGTGGTTGAAAATATAGTTGAAAATGTGGTTGAAATGTAGTTTAAATATGGTTTAAATGTTGTTTGACTTGTTTTTAATTTATTAGCTAACAGCTAACTGTATTT
>CAZJWE010000116.1:0-10652 GCA_964549265.1 uncultured Bacteroidales bacterium
GTTTTTGGTCATAATGTCAGATAACGAGTCCTGTGCAACCCCCAAAAGCGCAGTTTACTGATGTAAATGAGCAATTTTGAGGCAAGCGTAACGAAGTTAGCAGACATTGTGATCTTAAAACTATTCGTATTGTACGTTTTTAGCACATCTAAACCCCAAATTAAAAAGAGAGGTCTCCCATGTATTAAATGCCCTGTAAGTAGTCGTGTAAGAATCGTTTCCTGCATGATCATAAAAAAAGGAACCGCCCCGGATGGAGCGGACTTCGATACGGGGTTCATAGTTTTGAGGATTTTGGGGGTACACATCAAACTCATTACTACACCATTCCCACACATTCCCGGCCATGTCAGTGAGTCCAGCCGGTGTTTCGCCGTAATGGCCAACAGGTGAGGTATACACAAACCCATCATCGCCTTGTTTGGTATTCAAATCACCTTGCCAGACATTGGCATAATATTTTCCGTTTTTTTGTATCTTGTTTCCCCATGGATATTTTAAATCTGTATTTTTCCCATTCTTTGCTGCATATTCCCATTCAAATTCTGTTGGCAGCCTCTTTTGTGCCCACCTGCAATAGGCCATAGCATCGCGCCAACTGACCTGTGTTACAGGATGATCTTCTTTGGCTTTGGGTTGGCTTTTGCCTCTTGGATATTCCCAGTAGGCACCATTCATCAATTTCCATTCTTTGGTTTCAAGATTAAACACTCCTGCATTGCCAAATTTCTCAGCATCTGTAACATAACCCGTTTCCTGGACAAATGTCCTATATTGGCTCACAGTCACCGGATGTTTATCCAAATAAAACGGTTTGATCTCTCTTTCAAAAGGAGGCCTCTGGCTTGGGTATTTATTCTCCGCACCGATTATAATGTTTCCTCCTTCAAAAAAAACCATCCCTTTTATGTGCTTATAGCCAGAAGAATCATTAGACTCCTTTTTGTTTGATTTTTGAGCGAATTGTTCTTTTTGAACTTCTTGTGCCGGGGTATCTTTCTTTTTTTCCTGTTGTTTTTGGGGAGTGCATCCTGATAATGCTAAGGCCATTATGATTAATGTAAGAAGGTGGTTCATCTGTTTATGTTTAGTTGATTAAGTGATTGAGTTAATTGAGTGATTGTGGGTTTAAAAATGTGGGCATGGTTGTACTTATGCAGCACTTTGCTTTGAGCTTATATACTTTTTATTTCAACCATAGATATTTTGTAGTTGTCCGGGTAATTTAAGAAACCGTTGATAGACCGCATCATAATCAACATCTTCCCGCGGTTGGATATGCTGTGGTTCAAAATCTATATGCTGTTTGGCTTCTTCGGGTGAGTTATATATCCCCACTGCTGCCATTGCGAATAAAGCAGCTCCCAATACAGTGGTTTCTTTTTGAGATATTAATTCAATGGGAATTCCGGTAACATCAGCTCTAATTTGGTTCCAAAGGCGATTTTTAGACCCCCCTCCTACACAAATGATCTTTTTCGCTTTAAACCCACCGGATTTTTGAAGTAATTCAATATTTTTCCGGTTTAGACATGCCAATGCTTCCAGGGTTGCTCTAAACATACTGCCTCGGGTTGTATTCATGGTTAATCCAAAGACTGTACCTTTGGTGTTGTCCATAGAACCCGGGAAAAATGTAGGATGAACAAATACGCCATTGCTGCCGGCCGGTTCGTTTTCGGCTTCGGATATCATGGTTTCCCATACCGTATCATTATTTTTTTCATCTGCAAAATACATTCGTTTCACCCATTCAATAACTCCTGAGCCAATAGAATTGACTCCCATATTATACAATCCGGGAATGGCATCAAACTCTGTTGTCAATCCGGCATTTAATGTGTCATTGTTTATATTTGCTTCACTTACACGGGCCATTAGTATTTCCCATGTTCCTGAGCTGAGCACCGGTACGTTTTCATCGGCTCCCGAACCATAAATAGCAAATTGAGTATCATGGCCGGACACAATAACAGGTATTCCTTCGGGTATTCCTGTCTCGCCTGATGCATGTGACATGACCTTACCAGCAATTTCTCCGGGTTTTGCCATTTGAGGAAATTGTTTTTTTGTAAGTCCTATTGAAGAAAGGATTTTTTCAGACATGTCCTGATCTTTCAGGCTTGTAAGCATGGATGTACTTGCCATGGTGAAATCGGTAACCATTTCCCCGGTCAGGTAATATAAAAAGATAGAAGGAATGAAGAGATAAGCATCCATTTTTTCCAATACCCCGGGTTCATTTTCTTTAAGCCAAATTAATTTGTTTATGGTATTGATTCCAGCAGGTTGTACACCACTTATTTGATAAAGCTCATTCAACGGAATATACTGGTCAATATTTTCCATGATGGGGGTTGTACGCTGGCATTGCCAAGAAATAACAGGGTAGAGCATATTGCCTGATGCGTCAAATGGAGCGCCATCAACACCAAATGTCGTAATTGTTACTCCTGCAATATGGTTTGGATCAATCTGTTTTAACACCTCTTTGGTGCATTGAACCAATTTGCTCCATATTTCTTTTGCATCCCATATTACATATTGCGGATATTTAGTATCCGGCCGGGTATTGTTAGATACTGAATGGATGGCTTTTATCTGGCCTTTGGGATTGATGGCAACAGATCGTACATTGGTAGCTCCACAATCCATTACAAGAATTAATTTTTCACTCATATAATTCATTTTTTATTGATGCCACAAAAGCTTGAACAAATACTTGATTTTATAGACAGACACGTTTAAGGGGACTTCTATTAATTTATTTCTTCCCGTATATGGGCCCGAAATTCTCACATGCTCTGTAATCAGAACCTTCGGGGTCCATTCCAAATGCATTCCATGCACTTGGGCGGTATATTTGATCTTCTGGCACATTATGCATGCATACCGGTATTCTCAGGATAGAGGCAAGAGTAATCAGGTCTGCTCCAATATGTCCATAAGAAAAAGCGCCATGGTTAGCGCCCCAGTTGGCCATTACAGAATATACATCTTTAAATGCCCCTGCACCTGTAAGATTAGGTACAAACCATGTCGTAGGCCAGGTATTGTTTGTTCTGTCATCAAGTGTTTGATGAACATCTTCGGGGAGTTCAACTGTATATCCTTCGGCGATTTGAAGTACAGGCCCGATACCTTTTACAATATTAACCCTTGACATGGTAATGGGCATTTCGCCTTTGGAAATAAATTTAGAAGAAAATCCACCGCCTCTGAAATATTCATCTACAACCGGGCACCATTCAGTGGCATCCAGACATTTTTTTGCTTCTTCATCTGTAATGTCCCAATAAGGTTTCATGGCCGGTTTTCCATCAATGGTTTGTTGTCCTGAACCATCAAGGGCAGACGGGCCTGAGTTGATCAGGTGAATGATCCCGTTTTTCGCTGATCCGGTCAGTTCTTTTCCGGTTACCCGTTTTACGGCTTCAGGGCTCCAGTATGTCCTTACATCAGAAAAAACCTGGGCAGTGCCAGTTAACAGATGGCCAAAAAGCATAGCTACAGCATTCAATGAATCGTTTTCTGTAGCTAACAAATAAGGCTGGCGTATGCCGCTCCAGTCGAATGAGCTGTTTAGGATGGCTTCCATGAAATCGCCGTTAGGGTAATGGTCTGTCCACTGCCTTTGCCCCTGAAATCCTGCTGCAATGGCATTACGCCCCAGGGCCTCTTCTCCATAGCCCAATGCATCCAATTTAGGATTTCCAACCATTAAATCTTTGGCTATAATGGCCATTTTCACCACATAATCCCATTCTTTCTCTTTTTGTTCTTCTGACTTTTGTAGTTCGGGGGGATTCGGGTCAAACCCTTCTTTACAATTTTCTTTTACCCATTGGCGGGCTTGTTTAAATTCTTCAGGGTCATAAATATTTTCTTCTACTCTTCTGGCAAACTCAGACATGTCTACATACTCGGTACGCATACCAAGATAGCTCTGGAAAAAATCGTCATCTACCATAGATCCGGCAATGCCCATTGAAACATAACCTAAAGAGAGGTATGTCTTGCCTTTCATTGTTGCGGTAGCAAGGGCAGCTTTGGTAAAACGCAATAGTTTTTCCTGTACATCATCCGGAATCGTTTGATCATCTGAATCCTGAACATCCCGGCCATAAATTCCAAATGTCGGAAGCCCTTTTTGGGTGTATCCTGCTAAAGCAGCCGCCAGATATACAGCACCCGGACGCTCTGTACCGTTAAATCCCCATATTGCTTTAGGAATAAACGGATTGTCATCAAATATCTCTGTTCCGTAACACCAGCAGGGGGTTACAGTAATGGATACGCCTACATTTTCCTGTGCAAATTTATCGGCTGTGGCTGCTGCTTCTGCAACCCCTCCTATGCATGTGTCTGCAATAACACATTCTATATTGCTGCCATCGGCATGTCTTAAATGTTCAGTTAAAAAAGAAGCTACATTCTGAGCCATTCCCATAGTTTGATCTTCAAGAGATTCACGCACACCTTTCCTTCTTCCGTCAATTGCAGGCCGTATTCCTATCTTGGGTAATCTTCCTCTTAAACGGTTACCTTTTATATTTTTACTCATAATATTGTTATTTTAAGATTGAATTATTTTTTACTGTAGCCAAAAATAGTAAATTTTAAAGACTAAACAATAAACTTTATCCAAAGTATTTAATACTGTATTGTTAATGTATTTTGTTCGATATTTATGAGAAGCATTGAGTCAGGAAAAAAATTTTATTTGACTAAATATTTTTTATACATTTGCAGACTCAAAAAAATGGTTCCGTAGCTCAATTGGATAGAGCAACGGCCTTCTAAGCCGTAGGTTCCAGGTTCGACTCCTGGCGGAATCGCTATTTAGTGTTTGTCTCTTATGTAACTACTTTTCCAAAGTTTAGTCTATTTATGTTGCCACGAAAAATAAAATACTCAAAAATACTTTTTTCCCGTAATGAAGTTGCTTTACTTTGGGAAAGTTCAAAACCCTTTTAAATGTTATTTTTTTAGGGTTGTATTTTTTTATAATGAGGGACTATAAAGGATACCAATTTTTTATTAAACATGAATTGGTTATATTTGAACAGAATAGTTGTTATCATAAGAAAATATATACATGAAAAAATACAAAGGCCGCATCTGGCAAGGAAAACCGTATCCTCTGGGAGCATATTGGGACGGACAGGGAGTGAATTTTGCCATTTACAGTGAAAATGCTACACACGTCATCTTATGCTTTTTTAAAAATGCCAATGATAAACATGAATATACACAGATTTATCTGGAAGAAGTCACCGGTTATGTATGGCATGCATATCTTCCTGACATTGAACCCGGGCAATTGTATGGTTACCGTTTTAAAGGGCCTTATGAACCGGAACAAGGCATGCGTTTTAATCCAAATAAACTATTATTAGACCCGTATGCCAAAGCCATCTGTGGGAAAACCGAAATTAAATCAACGATGTTTGATTATAAGGTGACACCATTAAAGAAAAACAGTACATTAAAACCCCATACCATCAACAATGCAGGAGATGTGAATAAATGCATTGTAATAGACCATCATTTTGATTGGGAAGACGATGTAAGGCCCGACACAGAAATGCATGATACCATTATCTATGAGTTACATGTAAAAGGCTTTACCATGCAGCACCCCGATGTCCCGAAAGAATTAAGGGGAACATATAAAGGCCTGGCAAGCGAACCAGTCATCAACTACTTTAAAGGGCTGGGGGTCACGGCCATTGAATTGATGCCGGTACATCATTTTGCTCACCGCAAATATTTAACTGATAACGGATTGTCTAATTACTGGGGTTATGATACCATTGGCTATTTTGCACCCCATGCCGAATATTCAAGCGCCCATTGTTATGGGGCACAAGTGAATGAGTTCAAAGAAATGGTAAAAGCTTACCACAAGACAGGCATAGAAGTCATTCTTGATGTAGTTTATAACCACACTGTAGAAGGAAATCATCTGGGGGCAAACTTATCTTTCAAGGGCATTGATAATAAAAACTATTACCGGTTAGATACTGAAAACCCTTTGTATTACAAAGATTATACAGGCACCGGAAACACCCTGAATTTATTAAACCCGCATGTCCTCCAAATGGTCATGGACAGTTTACGTTATTGGATCACAGAAATGCATGTAGACGGGTTTAGGTTTGACCTGGCTTCTGCCCTGGCCAGAGGATTGTACGAGGTAGGTAAATTATCAGCCTTTTTAGACACCATTCACCAGGACCCCATCATTTCACAGGTAAAACTTATAGCAGAACCCTGGGATATTGGCAACGGAGGATATCAGGTAGGGAACTTCCCTGTTCTTTGGGCCGAATGGAATGGTAAATACCGAGATACTGTCCGAAAATTCTGGCGTGGGGATGAAAGCCAGGTAGCTGAAATGGCTTACCGGTTAAGCGGCAGTAGTGACCTATACCTGGATGACGGCCGAAAACCTTATTCAAGTATCAATTTTGTGACTTCACATGATGGGTTTACCCTGAATGACCTGGTTACTTATAATGAAAAACATAATGAAGCCAATAAAGAAGGAAACCGCGACGGGGACAATCATAATAACAACTATAATTATGGTATAGAAGGGCCGACAGATGATGATGCAATAAATCAAATAAGAGAAAAACAAAAACGTAACTTTTTAGCTACACTTCTTTTTAGCCAGGGGGTTCCAATGATCAGTCATGGTGATGAATATGGAAGAACGCAAAGGGGAAACAACAATGCATACTGCCAGGATAATGAAATCACCTGGTTTAAATGGGACTGGGATGAAAAAGAAAAAGCATTATTTGAATTCACACGGTCCATCATAGATATCCGAAAACGAATCCCTGTAATGCATCGCAAGCGCTTTTTCAAAGGCAGGGCTATTATGGGTAAAGATATTTGGGATATCCGGTGGCTGCGTGAAGATGGAGAAGACATGACCAGTGAAGAATGGCAGACACATTATATCCGGTGCATGGGCATGTTAATTAACGGAGAATTGATTGATGAAAAAAATAAAGTGGGCGAACGCATTCAAGACGACATATTATTCCTCATAGTAAACAGTTACTGGAAACCATTGGAATTTACGTTACCAGTAATAAAAGATAATGATGAATGGGAAATATTGGCCGACACACACAATCACAGAGACAATGATAATACACGCATCCAGAATAAAATAACCATCAATGACCGTTCGCTTATTTTATTGAAATATGTGAAGTAGGGTTTGTTTACAAAATTTCAAATATCATCTTACTTCTTTATCTTATTTCCTTTATCCTTGTGGACAGTAAAGTTTATGCTATGAACATCGGGGGGGTACAATAAACATTTTATATATACTATTAATTTGTTTTACATGTGATTTTGACAAATAATTTTATTTTTTTATTTTTGAAATTTTTAGTATAATTGTATCGAATTTAATAAAAGCGGAAACCGAAAAGCTTTTTTAGAGTAGGTATATTCAAACTTAAATACTAAATAATAATGATTTTGAAAAAAAAGATATTTTGCTTAACAATTGCAATTTCATTTATAGCAATGATGGGTGCTAATGCCCAAATTGATCTAACCTATGGCCCCAAAGCAGGATTAAATATAACTACCTTAACTGGTGACATAGAAAACACCGATCTTAAGGTAGGTGGGCAAATTGGAGGCATGGCAAATCTTTATATTTTTAATAAACTTTCTATACAGCCTTCTTTACTCTTTTCTATGAAAGGTTGCAGATATATGGACAAAGTAGGTGGAGTGAAAGTAATTGAGACATTAAGTACAAATTACCTGGAACTTCCAGTAAATATAATATTTGAATTTAATATGCAAAATGAAAATGAAAAATTGCAATTATTCGCTGGCCCATATATTGCGTATGGACTTTTTGGTAAATATAAAATAGAAAAAAAAGGAGATAAACGAGAACTAGATGATTTTGGAGAATACCCTGCTTCCGGTGAAGCAGATATTAAATTTGTCAGTGATGCCAAAGATGCTGATATAACTAAAAACATACCTGTCAATGCCATTGATTATGGTGCAAATATAGGATTAGGATATATAATTGGCCAATATCAAATACAAGCAGTATATGGTTTGGGTTTAGGAAATATTACACCAAAATCAAATGGTGAACTACCAAAAGATAAAATAAATAACACTACATTTCAATTATCTTTGGGTTATTTCTTAGATTTGTAAATCATAATACTGATTAAAATATTTTTTTAATATTCTTAATTCCCAAGAACCCTTCATTTATTAATTTCAATTTAAGGTTTTTTTTTATTTAATATAGCGAAGTATAGCTATATTGGTTTTTGCTTAGTTGATCAAAGCGCTGACCTGTTTTGTAGGCTTTTGCACATTAGATGCTTGGATACTCTTATAAGGAAACGGCATTAATCGCTACTTTACTACAGCCATTATAACTATGCTATCATCAAATGTGTTACTGATTACTTTTCCAACGTTATACGCTATCCCCCTACCGTCCAAAAAAACAGTTGAATTTTCAAGCTAACGGGAGTATATTTGCACCCTGCTCCTTGACAAGTCCGGTTTTAGCAATGGTGCATAACTCCCCTGCATTATTGAAAAAACGGTGCAGGGATTTTGCAAAAAAAATCAAAACGATCAAAACAAATACTGCAAAGGCCTGGCATGTTTTTTTGCTTTGTGCCCCTTCATGAATACCGCTGAACCTGCCCTTGCTCATACTCTCTTTAGATCATGCTATAAGTCAACGCTTACATGAAGCTTTCCGCCCAAACCTGTTTCAATAATTTTCCGTAAAGTTGATAGCCTTATATCACTCGATGCCCTTTCTATTTTGGATATATAAGTCCTTTTTACATTTAACTTTTTAGCCAGTTGCTCTTGTGTTAAATGAGCCCTCTTTCTTGACTCTTTCACTAATTCGGCAACCATATAAGCCTCCGCATTTTGCTTAAATTCTTCACGGCTCTTAGTTCCTTCTTTACCATATTTTTGGTCAAAAAGTTCATTTATTGTCTTCGGATTTGTCTTCATAATACATCCTCCTTAATTTTTTTGCTTGTTCAATTTCTCTTCTTGGTGTTTTTTGAGTCTTCTTTTGAAAACCATGTAATAAAATCACTAATTTGTTGTCATCGAAAAAAGAAAATATCCTGTAAATATTGTTCCCTGATTCAATTCTGATTTCATAAATCCCTTCTTCAAGATGTTTAAAGAACTTTGCTGATATTCTTTGCACTGAAATAACAATCTGCAATACATAATCAACTTTGTTTTTAACCTTTTGAGGAAGTGGATTATAAAACTCCCAAAAATAATTTTTGTATGGTTCCAGTGTTCTCATAATTATACTACAAATGTAACCAATTAGTTTCTTTTTTATTAATTTATACGGATAAATTTTTTTCAACTCCTTCTGCATATCCTCTAAGTTTTCCGTCCTGTAACGTTCTGTTGAGCTTACATATTTATGTCCGGCCATGTATTGTACTTCCCGTAAATTGTAATGTTTTAGCCGGTTTGTAATCTCCAACCTACCGCATGTTTGCAACGTGTGGCCAGTGTCTGTATAAAACTTATGGTACTACCCTTATTTTAGTGGTTAAATATAGTTGTAAATGTGGTTTAAATATGGTTTAAATGTTGCTTTTTTTGATTGACGCAGAATAGCCTTCGGCTTGTGCGGTAGCACAATTCCACCAGGCAAGGGCTTTGCAGTTTTTGTTTTACCATAAAAAATCAATACGATCAAAACAAATACTGCAAAGGCCTGGCGTGGTTTTTTGCTTTGTGCCCCTTCATGAATACTGCTGAACCTGCCCTTGCTCATACTCTCTTTAGATCATGCTATAAGTTGAAGCTTACCGCCCAAAAATTCTATTTCAATTAAATATCAATTCAAAAGAATAGAAGTCTTTGGCAGCACGTGGGGTTATCCTTTCATTTTATCAGGATCTTGCCTGGAATCAAAAATGTCAATAATATAAATATATTCATCTATTACCCTGTAGATAATTTTGTAATGGTTTCTATTACCCGGCGATAACCTAAATCCAGATGTTCCAAACAAGGTTCTTGCCTTGTAGTGGGTGTAAGAGCAAGGTATCTGCTTTGTCTAAAATACGATCCCTGATTTCAAGCAATTTCTCTTGTGTTACTTTTGGCGCAATAAATCCTAAAGCTTCTTCAAGGCCAAAAAGTGCTTGTTCTGTGTAAATAAGTTTCATTAACGCCCCAAATTTGCAGTTCTTTTTTCTATTTCAGCCCTTGAAAAACCCCTCCCTGACTGGATGTCTGCTTCGGATTTACGGGCTCTGCTTTCTAATTTTGTCTTTAACGCTTCTTCTTTGCGTAGCCTTTCATAAAACTCATCTAAAGTACTTTCGTTTGCAATATGCAAACGGCTGTGTATGAAATCTCTTTTTTCTACTGCGTTCATAATTTCCATTGTTATTTCTCCTACAAATTTAACGTTTTTTACCCGGATTTAGTTCTATTTAATGGATGAAATTTTTCCAACTCTTTCTGCAAGTCCTCTAAGTTATCCGTCCTGTAACGTCCTGTTGAGCTTACATATTTATGCCCGGCCATGTATTGTACTTCCCGTAAATTGTAATGTTTCAGCCAGTTTGTGATCA
>CAZJWE010000117.1:0-10566 GCA_964549265.1 uncultured Bacteroidales bacterium
TTAAATCATCGGTGATTTTAACGATTTCAGGAACAACCGGGTTTTCATCTGCCGGTGGGTTGACTTGTTTGGTAATGGTTGACACCAATTGATCGTACATGTTGTAAAAGTTAAATGTAGCCGTGTATGTATTATCATCCGGGTACACATGGTATTGTGGTGAGGTTCCGAGGTTTTCAACAGGAGAGCCGTCTCCATAATCAATTTTACAATAACACCCTGTTCCCTCTATTCCGGTAACCCAAAAATTAACCCCGTGAATATAATATGCATGGTTTTCAATTTCGGCAGTGAAATATACAGGTGGAGTAACTTCTTTGTCAATTGTTTTGACCAATTGGTCGTTTGCGTTATAAAAATTAAATGTTGCCGTATATGTATTATCATTCGGATATTCATGGGTTTGTGGGGCATTTCCAATGTCTTCAATAGGAGAACCATCCCCATAATCTATTTTACAATAACAACCGGTTCCTTCATCTAATCCGGTAACCCAAAACCGAACCCTGTATGTGTAACGTGTATCGTCCTCAATTTGGGCAGTCACGTTTTCACAATTATAAATTTCTATCTCTTCTTGGTTTGCATAATGATAGTCATATTTCTCAACAATATTCTTTTCTTTGTCTTTTATGTATTGCAATCTTCCCAAGCCGTCGTATTCATAATATGTTGTCTGGTTGTTTGGGTCTGTTTCACTGGTCATACCAATCAACGGGTCATACGTGTAGGTGGCCATTTGTGCATCTGCAGGATGAAAGCGGACTTCATCCACCAGTACAGCTTCATTTCCTCCGGGATTATATATTTCAAGTTCTAACCAGCCTAACCCCGGATAATCATTTGTATTGATTTCACGTTGATATATTTTCCATTCTCCTTGTGTGTTTGAAATGTATACAGGCAGCCAGGCCATAAGTTCGCCAGCCATTCCCCAGACTTTAATAACCATGGCAGCGCTTCCTGTAAAATTATTGCTTGTTTTAAATGCTCCCTGGAAAATATATTTCCGGTTATGACTGATACTTCCCTTTTCAATATTTTCAGGCCAAAATGCAGAAGGAGGTATCTCACATACCTTCCTGCCTGTTTTGGCATCAATTACCTCTTTTACATTGGGATGATCGGAATTTTCAAAACTGGTGTGGAAAATGTCGGTGTATTCGGCATTTTCTACTTTGGCAATGGGGTATGAATGATTGTAATCCCATATAAGTGATGTGAAAACGCCGTTTTTTTTGCGAATCTGTTTTATATTACCCCATTGGTCGGTATTGTATGAGTCTTCCAGTTTATACCGGTCGTCTGCACTGATAGTGTATTCATTAAGGCCGGCATCATATACGACTTCTGAATGATTGAACCCTGAACTGACAGGGGATGATATTTCGAGGGTCTTAGATTCGTCTAATGTTATTATATATTCATCTGGTTGAGAATACAGATTTTTTCTTTTGAAATGATAACTTTTAGCCCCAATGACTTTTTCTTCATCTTCTGTTTTGGTTGTGTTAACAGTTTCAAGAGGCACATTGATGTAATTTTTTTCTTTCATTGATTTGATTCCTTCTGCATGACGGGAATAATTTACATCATCATGATCAAGATTATTATAATCAGAAGCATATTTATAGTAAGTAATTGATTTTTTGGGATTGGTACTATTGTAAAATGATTTTTGTGAAAGCTGTCCATAATCATTATATGAATAGTCTTCTTCAAAATTTTGTGCAGATGTTCTATTTTCTGATATATCATCGTAAAAATATTGTGTGGATGTTGATGCGAGTTCTGAGAATCTGCTGGAAAATGAATATAATCCAAGCAAGAAATTACCTGGGTCAAAACCTCTCATAACCCTTTCCATGCCATATAAAACATCTTCATTATCAATATACCGGTATATATTTCGAACTTCTTTTACAGGAAATAAGTCGTTATCCAAATAAATTTTACTTGTTAATAATCCTCTTCTGTTTGCAAAACATTTCCATCCCTCAGAAAAACTTTCATTTGAATAAGTAAGAAAGATACCAGTAAATCCATTTACTGAATCACAGTAGTAAAATTCACAGTATCGAAAAAGCCTGGAAATAAAGTAATCCGGTTTAAAACTTGTATTTGCATTGTTGTAATTATATATAATGAACCCGTTTCCGTTTAAATCTTCTTTCACAGTGCTATATCCAAGAAAGCCGCCCGTGTAATCATATACATCTCGTGTACCTTTGTTACTCATATCTACAAAAGTACGCCCTTCCTTTATATCAGCATATCCTCCTTCCGTCGTGTTATAGTGCTTTATAATCCAGGTTTCGGAATGATAATTTATATCTTTTACCAGTGCCCCGCTTGAGATGTTGGTATTGGTATTGTTTTCATACAATTCATTGTAATAAAATGTTCTGACATTTTCCGTAGCACCGTTTGATTTAATATTTTTAATTTCTTTTATTCTCAAGCCGGGAAAATCCAAATGCTCTCCTTTATATTCAATACCTATATGAGAATAGTCATGCAATTCATAACTATATTGTGTTTTGGCCCCTGTAGGATAGGTGATTTCGTTTAGCGTATATGCCTGGCAATGGTCTAAACTGGGGGTTCTGTCTGCTCCGGGTTCATTTATGTGAATTTCATTTATGCCTGTGATTGTTGATGTTATCGGTTTACACTCATCTTCATCTTTTTCGCATATTCCATCACCATCACTGAGACCTGGAATCTCTTCCATGTCAAGCCGAGAAAAAATATAATATTTAAAACTTCTTTGCGTATAATCTAATTCAAGTCCTTCTTTATACGTTATGTTTTCTGTTTTTCCATTGTAATACCCAAGAAAATCTTTAGCATAAGACCCCAGAAATTTATTTTTTTTGTCGTTATATACAAATTCACCCGGGAAAAACGGGATATTCCAACGTGGAGGTAATTGATGTGTTTCATTATACCTGAATTCATAAGCTGGCTTTCCACGTTCACAAAACGAAGTAAGTTTTAGCCTGAGTTCATTAGGATATGCATTTGAAACATTTTTTCCTTCGGCACAAAAATAGTCATGATTAAATAAAAATGATTTCTCCGGATTTCCATCATAGCTAATCACTATTTCGCTTAAAGCTTTCCCTTGTCCCTCATATAAGTCATTCCTGTTTTTAGGTATAAAATCAACTGAAATGTCATTTGATGTTGTAATATTGATTAACCTAAGGTTTGACTGAATTACAGCTCCCTGGGTGCTCCGTTTTAGCCCGGTGGCAGGATTAAGTTCATCATCATAAGGATAATAGTAATATGCTGTTGGTTCCGAGAAAACATCTATTTTTTCATATTGATCATCATAATTGAATGTAATTGTATGGCCGGTTTTGACGGAGTTGATTTTGGTTAAATACCATGCCGAAACACATTCATACTTGTAATCCCCAAGTCCCACCCACATGGTGGGTTGTTCCTCTCTTGTAGAAAGCGATTTTACCCATACCTCTTGTTTTTCAATATCTTTAAATTGATATACTATTCCATCGGGTGTTGTGATTTCAAAATAAACTTCTCCGTTTTGAAATTGATATTCCATTTTCAAATCCCTGTGATTATTTAAGGGGATGCATGTCCCATTATAACGGTCTACAACGAATTGCCCCACATAACCATTAAAATTATATGTAAAAATATCGGGTTGTGCATCTTTGGAATAACGATCTACTTTTCTCTCAAACAGACTGCTACTAACATTACCATTCTGAACAAGTGAATTATAATAAATGCTCCAGACAGCACCATATTCAAAATCAGGAAGTTCTTTTATCTGGCGGGTGATAACACCGCCAACATTTAAATTCCATCCCAACCCTACCCACGATGCTATTTCTTCTACTTTTATTCCTCCTGCATGATACGATAGGGAAACCGGCATTTCAATATCCCCCACTTTAAGGTCCCAAACAGGAATTGAAATGTTAGGCACTCCAGTATATGGGCTGACGGGTGTATAACCATATTTTGCAAATGATTCTGCAGTGGGAGATTGAATCACGTCACCATAGTTTAAGGAGTATAATTCATCCTGGGCAAATGATTGCACCGAATTCAAAAAAAGCAGGATTAAAAGATAATTGATAACTGTTGTTTTCATTTTTTTTATTTGTTATAATTTTTAATGATAGATGCTTTTAAATGTTCATGTCAATTCCAAACAAAAATGTCCTCGGAAATGGATATACGGCGTTATCTACACCAAAACCCAAAGGGCTTGATGAATACCTGGGGTCAATCCCTATTTCAGCGTTATATCCATTGTATTTAGAAAAGGTATACAGGTTTTGTACTGTTATATATAGTTTTGCTGCGTTCAACCTGACTGTTTTAATCCATTTGGAAGGCAGGTTATATGACAGGGTAATGGCTTTTATTTTGAAATACGATCCGTCTTCAATAAAGTAAGAAGAAGCCCTGTTGTTATTGTTTATATCTCTGATATCTATCCTGGGAACATCTGTATCTGTGATCACGCTTCCGTTGTCTTTTGTTCTGCCATAATAATTTAACAGGTCTTTGCTTACATTCGTTGTCATCCTGAAATTATACAATGCTTCCAGTTTTGCCACATTCATGATTTGGTTGCCTGCTACACCTTGTGTGAATATATTTAACCCTATATTCTTATATGATATTCCGGCGGACATCCCATAGACATAATCAGGGAATGCATATCCTATTGCAACCTGATCATCATCAGTGATTTCTCCGTCATTGTTATGATCTTTAAATTTCATGTCGCCTGGAGATGTCATATAGCTTTGCATTGCATGATTATTAATTTCTTCCTGGCTTTCAAATATACCTTCATACGTATAACCATAAAATGCGCCTGTCGGTTTCCCTTCTATCATTCTCATAGCAGAGGGATTGCCGGAAACAAGTGGGATTCCGCCTTCTGCTTTTATTACCTTGCTCCACATTCTTGTAACATGCCCGCCTATATTGTATTTTAATTTGGTTTTTTTACCCGTGTTTTGATAATTCAGGCTTACGTCAATTCCTTTGTTGTTAATTTCTCCTGCATTGGCCAGGTAGTCTGTAGTAACAATGTCATATTCAATCATTTCATACTTTGTTCGCCTAAGCAGAATGTCCGTTGTTGTTTTATCATATACGTTGAGAGAAGCATTAAATTTATTCTCCCACATAGCAATGTCAACTCCTGCATTCAGTGTTTTTGTTATTTCGGGTTTTAATTGTTGCATATCATCTTCAAGGGTAATCAAAGGATATTGACTATACAAAAACAACCCTGAATTTTGATTGCCTGTTTTGCCCCATCCGAAATATAATTTTATCAGGTCAATGTTTCGGGATTGGTTTAAAAATGGTTCGCTGGAAAGTTTCCACGCACCAGAGATGGCGGGGTAGCCCGACCATGATATATTTTCTTTAAAATAAAACATCCCATCATGACGATAAGCAGCGTTCAACAGATACTTGCCACGAAAGTCATATTGAAGCCCGGATATGAATGAGGCAATCTTCCATTCAGCTTTCGACTTGTCTGAGTTGATAATATCTTTATTTGCTTCAGTATTATATGATACATTTTTCCATTCTTTGTTTTCTGTTTGAACCGCATACCCACCTGTTACATTAAAATGATGAGTTTGTTGTATTGAAAAATCATATTTTAATGTCTGTTCGAATAAAAAATTATTCAGATCATCCTCCCTGTTTATTTCTATTGATCTGGATGAAGCTATATTTGGAGATTCATAAAACGTTGGCATCAGCTCTTCTTTGTCCCCCCAGGAGCGCGATATTCCTGCATTTAATTTATACTTTAAATGTTCAAGGAACTCTGCAATGCCTCCAAAATTGATTTCTGCAAAAACCGTCCCTTGTATCCGGTTAGATGTATATATATTATGTTGTCGTTCAATGAGTCCTACAGGATTGGGGATTTGTGGAGTACATGTCATAGGAGCCCAGTCAGTATCGGGGTCATCATCATGTACGCCAGCTGTAGGGTCCGCCCGCAATGCTGCCCCCACAGGCCCGTCAAGAGAGCCTTCTACCTGCCGCTGGTTTTTGGAATCAGACAAGGAAATGTGTTCTCCTATCTTCAGCCAGTCTGATGCCTGGTATTCGGAGTTTATTCTGAATGAGTACCGGTCGTAACCGGAATGTTTAATAATGCCCTTTTGAGAATATTTATTAAAGCTCATGTAATAATTTCCTTTTCCGGAGCCACCTGAAAGGCTTAATTGCGCATTATGCATTGGAGCCACCCTGAATATTTTATCCTGCCAGTTTGTTGTAGGCAATGATGATATGGATGCAGGGTCGAATATGTCCATGCCTGTGGCTTCATTGTATAATGTGGCAAATTCCTGCCCGTCTAATAATTCATATCGTTGATTTTGTGGCAGGTGTTGACTTCCGTAATAGCCGTTAAAGCGAATGACCGGTTTGCCTTCGCGGCCTTTTTTTGTGTTGATGACAACCACTCCGTTGGCACCCCGTATACCATACATTGCACAGGCAGATGCATCTTTTAAGATGTGTATGGATTCGATATCCCCGGGATTCAGGTAGCTGATGCCCTGTGGATTTTCATTAGACCAAATATCTACTTCAGAGACCGGCAAGCCGTCTATTACATAAAGTGGTTGTGCGTTGTTTGGTGTTCCAATGCCATGTATCCTTACAGACACAGGCGCATTAGGTGCGCCACTGCCGGCTGCTACAAATACCCCGCTCGCGGTTCCCTGCAGCATCTTTTCCACCCTGGTAAAAGACATGTGTTCAACACTGTTTATATCAACTTGTTCAACAGAGATTGCTAAATCCTCTTTTTTTACAGTTCCATATTCATTGGAAACAGTATCAGCGGGTTTGACTTCCCCATAGTCGTAAGTAGAAAAGTTGTCATTTAAATCCGTTCCCGGTTTTGTACCTTCATTTACAGTGTTCACTGTATCATTGTCTTGTGTGTATGCCTGGATGACAATGAAAGAAATAATCAATACGAGTGGCAGTTTTAGTTTCATGATCATTAAACTTTTTTAATGTTTTATTGTTAGTTGTTTGTTTTATTATTTGTTAAGTCTTTGTTCATTGTCGTTTATAGTTTATTTTGCCCGGCATCATAAACCTTCTGCTGCTTTTTGGCAAAAGCAGGAGGGCAGGCAATAGGAGGAGCAGGATGCCCGGGGAGAAGTGTTTTATGTTGTATTTTTTATTCATTTTTATATTTTTATATTTAAATGACAAAAAGCCTTTTTCCTAAAGGCACAAATCGAAAAGACTTGCGCCATGGGGGGTAGGGTTTTGTTAATAATTTGCTTTATAATAAAACCAATGATCACCTAATTTTTTAGCCTCTTGTAGTTCTTGTTGAAATGGACGTGGTACTCCATAGCCTTCACCTACATAGTATACAAAATCTTCCATGCTTAGGTAAAACTTTATAACATTTCTACTTTCTTCTGGATATATTTTTGTTCCTATTATTTTTCCAAGATCATTAAATTCAGTTAAAATATCATGACAATAGTTCATTGCATGGCTATAAGCATCCTGCTCTTTTACATTATACACTTTGCTATATTTCTTTAATTCTTGGTCTTTATTAGAATTTAATATTTCCATCTCCTTTTTTGGATATCCTTTCAAATAAAAATAGATTGAAGAGTCACTATTAGTATCATAATAAATCCAAATAACATAATTATCAGATCTTCTAGAAATACTTACATTTTTAAATGTAGATAAATCTTTATCCTTATTCCTGTTGTAAAATTCTTCTACCTTATCGGATGAACAACTAACCAATAAGAATATAAAACATATTATATTATGGGCCAAGTATTTCATAGTTATTATCATCTTGTGTTTTGATTGGTAAGTATTGGTTTTTTGTTGGCCCATAAAAATATCCCCGTTTTATCGCCGATTGATCCGTTGGATGATCTAATGGTTGCCAGCCTTGATAAGTGCCCGGCCCTTTATCCATTTGTGTCATCTCCTGATCTCTTCCAAAAAGAAAATTATTAACATGAGCCCCAAAAATTGCAGTTCCATAATCTATGCCTAACCTTTTCATTCCTTGCCCCCACATGAAATTCCCGTAATCAAAATCATTATAGGCATACCCGTCCGCTATATATAAAGTGTTTTGTTTTAATTTTTCTCGCATGGCATAATCCATCTTACCATCACCTTCCCGCCATGCATAACCTAAACCCAAACCATGATTATCATTAACTCCGGATTTTTCCATTGCATTTTCAAACTTATTTTCAAAATGGTCTGTATTTAACTTAGTTATTACACCATTTCTAATGGCCTTCATATCATTTTCAGCATCGTTAAACCCAAAACTTTGACCACCAGTGAAAGTTTCATTTCCATCTTTATCCACAGTGCTTTCTTGATTGTAACCTTGATACGCATCTTTGCCATTATCGAAAATTCCAACATATTCACCATTTTTAAACATCACAAGGCTATCTCCATTTACATCAATGAAGGCTATCGGGTTATTCGCACCATATTGATATGGCGACATATCCAAGTATTTTTCAGCAAACCTATCCTGTGCGGTAAAACGCCCCAAATCGGGCATATAAAACCGCGCCCCATAATCATACAAATTGATCCCCTCATCATCTATCAGCTCTTTGCCATTATACAGGTATTTATTCTCGGGCGCTCCGCCTCCTGCATAGTGCAGGCCGGGCATTTGCAGGCCAAAGGGGTAGTAGTGGTCTTCCTGGATAAGCTCGGGCGTGCCGTCGGCATCTTCGTCTGTGAATGAAACACGGGCATTGCCGAGGTGGTCTGTTAAGGTGTACTCATACCGGTAAGTGCCGTTGGCGCGTTGAATGAGGCGGCCTTCGGGGGTGTGGATATGAAGTAAAAATTGTTTTGCCGGCTTTTCTACAACATAATTCATCTGCTGCTTTATGGCGAAAGCAGAAGGGCAGGCAAGCAATAGAAATAGCAGGATGCCCGGGGAGAAGTGTTTTATGTTGTATTTTTTATTCATGTTTATATTGTTTTTATTATAATGAAAAAAAGCCTTTTTCCTAAAGGCACAAGTCGAAAAGACTTGCGCCATGGGGGAAATTTATCATTAATAATCTGTTTTTATTCAGGGAATTTTTTTAACCCTTTTTTGTTGTAATTTTCCCAAAAATTATAAAATTCAACATTTGTAAGTTTTTTTTGTTTTATTATAATTTTTGTCTGAAAATTCTTTGGGATATCAGGACTAACTCTATAATATATAATTAAAGTATCTTTTGTTTTTTTATAAAATATTGCTTCGTCATTATATACAATATTATTTTCTTTCTTAACTATATTTGTAGTTGATAAAACTATAGAAGAAGCATTAAGATCTCCCACTTCAAATAAATAAATCTTATCATTCGTAGTGGAAAAATTAATTTTTTCTTTATTTAATGTTTTATTACACATTGAAAACAATGGTATTAATATGATTAATAAAATTTTCATAATAATAATTCGTCTATATTTAATTAATTTATCTTTTGCGTATACCTGCTTGAAAACCAGATAAAATCATCCGGCCAGCATAAGGTATTTCTCCATAAAAAGGTGGTTCAGTATTATAGTTTCCACTTTTATTAAAACCTGCATGTACAAATCCTGCTATTCGCATGAATTTTTTTTGTGATATATGTTTTCCAAAAATAGTACCTGTTGCTGCATTTATTCCTGCTAAATAATTTCCTGCAGATCTAGCTGAAGCGTATTTACCATTTAATAACCTTCCTGTACCCTCTCCATATGGAGAAAATATTTTATTCTTTTTTATATCAAACCGCTCATAAGAGAAGGAGTTTAATCCTACTATAAATAAATTTAGTTCGTTAGCTTCTTTATTTAACAAATAAATAGAGTAATCCCAAGTAGTATTAAATAAAATTTTACCAGTAACTTCTGTTTTTACTTCACCGGTTTCATTATCATGAGCTCTGAATTCATCCCAATATTCGGTTTCCCCCATTTTCTCTCCTTTTGGTAATCGTTTTTTGTATTTATATTGAATTTCCCCATTTTCATCTACATAAATATCTTCCGCCTCATTTTCATAAGTTGCATAATCATCAGGTAATTCATCATGTCTATAAACACTATTATTATTATCGTCGTATACAGCCACAACATTACCAGAAGAATCAGTGTGAGTTGAAGCACCATCAGGATCAATGTAACTGATTGGGTTGTTCATTACATATTGGTATGGAGATTGGGTATAGTAACTTTCTGCCATCTGGTCTATCACGTGCCACCTCCCCAGTGCCGCGTCATAAAATCGGAATCCGTAATCATACAAATTGATCCCCTCATCATCTAACAGCTCTTTGCTATTGTACAGGTATTTATTCTCGGGGGTGCCGCCTCCTGCAAAGTGCAGGCCGGGCATTTGCATGCCAAAGGGATAGTAGTGGTCTTCCTGGAGGAGCTCGGGCGTGCCGTCGGCATCTTCGTCTGTGAATGAGACACGGGCATTGCCGAGGTGGTCTGTTAAGGTGTACTCATACC
>CAZJWE010000118.1:0-10332 GCA_964549265.1 uncultured Bacteroidales bacterium
CCAAGCTGTATGATTTTTTCATCCGTTTTTTTATGTGCTGCCGGTTCCTGAATCTCAGGCCCGTCATTCACCTGTTGATGCGCTTCTGAAGGCTCAGGCTGTTTTGGCTCATGAACAAGTGGACCGGGAGCTTGTCTTTTAAATATTTGTTTGATCTTCTTCATATTTATATGGTTAAAAACATTTTAAATATTCTTTTAAAAAAAGGTTCTTTTCTGTTTTTAAAGTATTGTATTGTATGATTTGCTTGTATATTTTCTCCTGTAGGGAGAATATCCGGAGGCACTTCATGTTGTTTAATATTTTTTCTTGCACAATCTTCATTCAATCCGCTTCTGCAATATTTCTGAATAAGGCCCTTGCATACCAGATCATCCGAATCTTCATACTTTTTCACAAACAAACAATTGAAATATTCATCACACACTTTCATAAAGCCAATTGGTTTTAAGTTGATCACTAAGTCGCTTTTTTGCCTTTTTATTATAGTTCAAATATACAGCTTACGGAGGGGTGAAATCAAGATTATAAGTCTCTGTTTTTTCTATGAATATAAAGGTGGGGGTTGTATGGTGTTATTGTTGGTTGGAGTAGTAAAAAAGGACTATGATGAATATCACCTTGCTTTACTATCCGGTATTCCGTATACAAGTGATAGAAATTAAGTATTTTTAAAAATATTAATAACTTATAAAAATCATTCATATCATGGCATACAAGAAAAACAAGGTGCTAATCATTGATGATTCATCCGTACATAATGTTGTATTGGAAGGAATATTAGAAGAAGAAGGGTATGATATTCAGTTTTTCAACAGCAATGACCCTTTAGCGAAGATTGAACAGGACCCTCCCGGGATCATTCTTTTGGATATTATGATGCCTGGCCGGAATGGGTTTGATGTGTTAGATACTCTGAAGTCCAATGACAAAACAGTTGGAATACCTGTAATCATGATCAGTGCAAAAAGTGAAACAGATGAAATCACGAAGGCTATTGATTCAGGGGCAGTTGATTACATTTTAAAGCCAATTGTTGCAAAACGGCTTATTGATAAGGTAAAACAGTATATTAACAGGGTTTAATCATTTTTTTGTATCTTTGGAATAAAATATGCATTAGAATATAATTTGGCTTCACAAGCCAGAAGACAAATCAAAAAAATCATAAAAATGTATTTTTGTTACAAATGATTTAGAAATGAAAGTAAAAGAACCTTTATTTGATTATATCAGTCCAGGCACCGAATTTAAAGTAAAACCCGGTGATGCATTGAACGTCTTAAATAGTATTGAAGACGAAACATTTGACTTAATAATAACCTCACCTCCGTATAATGTCGGAAAATCCTATGAAACAAAGACAAGCATAGAAAAATACCTTGAGACACAAGAAGAAATTATTATTGAACTTATAAGAACACTCTCAGGCAAAGGAAATTTGTGTTGGCAAGTTGGTAATTATATTGATAAGGGAGAGGTATTCCCATTGGATATATTTTATTACCAGATTTTTAAAAAACACGGTTTAAAACTCAGGAATAGAATCATTTGGCACTTTGGGCATGGCCTTCATGCAAGCAATAGATTTAGTGGCAGATATGAAACGATTTTATGGTTCAGCAAATCGGATGATTACATTTTTAACTTAGATTCTGTTCGTGTACCGGCAAAATATCCGGGTAAGCGTCATTTCAAAGGGCCTAACAAAGGCAAACTATCTGGTAATCCTTTAGGAAAAAATCCTAGTGACATTTGGGAGATTGTTTTACAAGATTGGGAATCTGCAATGTGGAATATTCCAAACGTAAAATCAAATCATCCTGAAAAAACAACACATCCATGTCAATTTCCAATTGAATTAGTTGAAAGATGCATCCTTGCATTAACCGATGAAAAAAGTTGGGTGTTGGATCCTTTTGCTGGTGTTGGTTCAACCATAATAGCTGCAATAAAAAATAACAGAAATGCTATTGGTATCGAAAAAGAAAAAGATTATTGTAAAGTAGCAAACAATAGAATCGAAGATTTCAAAAAAGGACGATTAAAAATTAGGCCAATTAATAAGCCCATTCATAAACCATCCGGGAAAGAAAAAGTTTCTCAAAAACCAAAGGAATGGAACGAGTTAAATCTTGAATTAATAAAAGGAAACGGAACAAACGGACACAAATGAAAATAGCAGAAAAATACTCCCACCTGAATGGAGAAGAATACATTCTTGTTCATAATAAAAAGCTATATAAAGAGATATTATCAATAATCAAAAGTATTGATGCAAGTCAGTTCATGACTAAAGTCAGCAAAGAAAAAACAATGCCCGGAAAAAAGTTGTATAGTCCGGTTGATTTAAATAAAGCGTTCAATGAAAAATTTAATACCCTTGGATGGAATGAATCAAGATATCAATATTACATTACAACAGACCAAAAAATATTGCCGGAATTAATTACTACTCCTTATGAAAAACAAAAAGAGTTCTTGATTTCAAAAGGTATAAAAAAGCCTATTTCATCTTATAAGCAAACTGATTTTGTTAAAGAACAGATTGCTGTTGAGGTACAATTCGGGAAGTATGCATTTGTTGCATTTGATTTATTTGTTAAACATTTATTGTTTTATTCAGGAGGAGTTATCAACTTAGGGATTGAGGTTTTACCAACAAAAAAGATGCAATCTCAAATGAGTAGTGGAGTTGCATACTATGAAGGCGAAGTTTATAATGTATTAAGACATGGCAGAAACAATCCCCCTGTACCATTATTGATTTTAGGAATAGAACCTTAATTTCATCTGTTTATATTTTAATTTTTTAAAGGTCAGATGGAGTTCGCCATGAGTTTAATTAATTGACTTTGTGAAGTCTAAATAGACTGTTAATAATCATTCTCGTCCCGATTAAAATACGGGATAAATAGTGTGTCAAAAAAATTGTCATGGCTCGGTTCATCCTATAAGTAGTGTTTGTCCATAATGTTTTCTTTATACATACTTTATGAATTCTTTACAGGCAAAGTAAAAAAGAATGTGCTTCCTTTTTGTTCAGCACTTTCCACCCAGATATCCCCCTGATGTTTATGCACAAATTCTTTGCACAAGGTTAAACCCAGACCTGTGCCCGGTTCCGAATCTGTCCCTCTCGTGCTGTAGGTTTCTTTTTTATCAAACAACTTATTGATATCTTCGCCGGATATCCCGACACCAGAATCTTTAATATAAATAAGTGCCTTTTCATTATGAAGCATGCTGCAGCCTGCTTCAATATTCCCTTCTTGTGGTGTAAATTTAATGGCATTTGATAATACATTTCGCAAGATCGTATTCAACATATTGATATCACCATACACTTCAAAATCATCCGGGCAGTTGTTGATAGCCGTTAATTGCTTGTCATTGATTTGTTCGCTGTATAATTCTATGACTTCATTGATCCTGTCAGATATTTTTATATTCATCGGGGAAAATTTTATTACTCCTCTCTCAATCCTTGACCAATCCAGTATATCATCAAGCAATTTTTGGACATTTATAGAGGCTCTTAGCAATACGGTAATGAAATGCATGCGTTTTTCATCTGAAAATTTGTTGTACTTGTTTTTAAATAAATGCAATAATCCATACATAGAGCCACAAGGATTTTTTAAATCATGTGAAATGATAGAGAAAAATTTATCTTTGGTCGCAATTGCTTCCTTCAATTTCTCCTTATGTTTGAGTAACTCTAAATGGGTTTTTACCCTGGCAAGTACTTCAGGTTTATTAAAAGGTTTTGTTATATAATCTACTCCACCCGCTTCAAATCCTTTCACAATACTTTCCTGATCTGTTTTAGCAGAAAGAAAAATAACAGGGATGTCTGAATATTCAGGATTTTTTTTGATCTGTTTGCACGTTTCAAATCCGTCCATCCCGGGCATCATGACATCAAGCAAAATCAAATGAAAATGATCACCGGATATCATTTTCAGTGCTTTTTCCCCATTCTGTGCAAATCCTACCTGGTATCCTTCATTTTTTAAAGTAATTCCCAGTACCTGTATATTTTTAGGGGTGTCGTCTACTACTAAAATGTTCATATGTTTATTGTTTAGTTATTTTTTATTCATTGTTTGATTGAATAGTTGATCTATTTTTTGGAACACTTCATAAATCTCCTCAATATCAAACACTTCTGACGCATTGTGTAATTGTTCGCCATACTTCACAAGTGCTTGTCTTTTGTATTTCTCTCCAAGTTTAATGAGCATTTTAGAAAATACTGCTGTTTCATCAAGATTGCCTGACTCTTTTGCCTTATGAAGCATTTCGTGATATTCTTTGATTTTTTTCTGTGATATGTTTGACAGGTTTGTCGTGGTTATATTGTCTTTCTCATCTTGTTGGGCATTTTTTTCTTCTTCAATCGGTAACAGTTCTCTGCTGTTAATGTATTTAGCCATTGTTTTCAAAAGGTCATCTCTACAAATCGGTTTTTGCAAATAATCATCAAATATATCGAGTTCTTGTCCTTCCTCATCATTAAATGATGCGGTAACAGCTATTACCGGCATTTCCGGGTATATACCTTTGATTTTAGTTGTGGTTTCAACACCATCAATGCCAGGCAGCCTGATGTCCATTAAAATTAAATCGGGTTTGTGCCTTTTGCAATATTCAAGTGCCTGTTCTCCGTCTATCGCTTCAGAGATTTCCAACGGATGTTTTTCAAGATACCCTTTAATGACTTCCCGGTTGCTATGAATATCTTCAACAATCAAAACATTGGCCCGGCTTAATTCTATTTCTTTATTGTGTTGTTCTTTCTTTTGCCCGGAAGCATGATCTGCAATTTTTGTTAAAGGAAAAAGCAATGTGAATTCCGTTCCTTTATTCACTTTACTTTTCAATTGTATTTCTCCCTCTAACATTGCAACCAACTTTTTAGTGATATAAAGCCCAAGGCCTGTTCCTCCATATTTTCTTGATGTGCTGCTATCTTCCTGGCAAAAGGGTTCAAAAATGCTTTTTTGTTTTCCGGCCGAAATACCTACTCCGGTATCTTTGATAATGATCATAAAGGTTGTTGTTTTTTCTTTTGCTTTTGTTTTTTTGCACATAAATGATACGGAAACGCTACCTTGTTCGGTGAATTTAATGCTGTTTCCGACCAAATTAATTAGTATTTGCCTTAGCCTTAATTCATCGGTTTGGATTACAGAAGGCATGTGCTTATCAATGTGAACTTTAAAATCTATTCCTTTATTTGTAGCATGTTCCAAAAAAATATGGCCTAAATAATTCGCTATTTCTTTAACAGATGAATATTCTAAATGTATATTTAAATGTCCGGCTTCAATTTTAGATATATCCAATATATCATTGATAAGCCCCAATAATGTTTCGCCGCTTTTTTTAATGCCATTTGAATATTTTGACAGGTTTGGGCATTCGTTCTGATTGTTTATAATATCTGCAAATCCAATAATAGCATTCAATGGGGTACGGATTTCATGGCTTATGTTAGCTAAAAATTCACTTTTAGCCCTGTTGGCAATTTCAGCTTCTTCTTTAGCCATGTCGAGTTTCATATTTTTTTGTTCTAACTGGTTTGCATAGGCATTGATTTGCATATTCATTTTTTTTAGCTCTTTTTCAGCTTGTTTTCGTTTATTGATATCTCTTGCAATGCCAAGTACAAGTGTTTTGTTTTCATAGCGAATCGGATGTGTTGTAATTTCGACTTCAACAGTTTTCCTGCTTTTTTTATATAATGTAAATTCATCCGGGCCTGTTGACATTCCCCTTGCATTTTTAGCTAAGAGAGATGCAGCTCTGGGTATTTGTTTTAAAGGCAGTAAATTCAGTTCCAGAAGGTTTTTATTGATTAATTCGTTTTTTTCATATCCAAGCAATTTTTCAGCAGCCTTGTTTCCATCTATTAAAAGGCCTTTTCTGTCATTGATATAATACGCGTCCGGGGCGTATTCAAATATACTTTTGAATTTCTCTTCTGCCCGTTTTTGTTGTGTGATATCATGAAATGAGCCGATCAATTTCATTGGTTTTCCATGAATATCGCGGATGACTTCTCCTGATGAACGGACCCATCGAATTGACCGGTCTTTTTGTATAATCCGTTTTGTAATATCATAAGGTTTGCCCTTTTCTATTGCATTGTTGACTTGTTTGGCGGCCCTGTCGCGGTCTTCCGGGTGAATTATTTTGAATCCTGTTTCGGCAGTTGGTTCAAAACTGCCGGGTTCATATCCGCAAATTCTGAAAAATTCATCTGACCAGATGCATTTTCCGGTATCAATATCCATTTCCCAGCTTCCGAAATGTGCTATCCGCTCTGCATTTTTATAGCGCACCTCGCTCTCTTTTAACTTTTCATGTATTTGATATTCTTCGGTTACATCCCTGAATATAAGTACCACTCCTGTAATATTTCCAAAGGCATCTCTTATCGGAGAAGCCGAATCGGCAATTTGGCGTTCTTTTTTATCTTTGGATATCAAGATTGTATGGTTGGCCAGCCCGACTATTTCTCCACTTTTTATGACGCATTCAATAGGGTTTTCGGCTCTTTGACGTGTTTTGGCATTAATAATATCAAATATTTCAATAAATGGTTTTCCTTTTGCTTCTGCAAAGGTATATCCTGTCAATTGTTTTGCAACAGGGTTCATACGGGTAATACATCCTTTAATGTCTGTGGCAATCACTCCGTCTCCAATGGAATTGAGGGTTGTTTTCAAATTTTCTTCACTATCTCTTAATGCTGTTTCTGCCGCTTTTTGTTCTGATATATCCCGCATGATCACCTGGATAATCTTTTTTTCTTGGTCGATTACACCAGCACTGATGTCAATATCAACCAGTTTGCCGGATGCTTTTTTTAATTTGGTTTCAACCCTGGTATATCCTGTTTCAAGTAATTTATTTAACCTCTTTGTTGTTTCGCCTAATTTATCGCCTGGTAAAAATTTTGTAAATGGTGTATTTATGATTTGGTTTCTGGGGTATCCGGTCAGTTCTTCTGTTTTGTTATTAATGGCGATGACATTACCATTGACATCATGAATGGCAATAGCATCATGAGAATGTTCAAACAGTGCCCTGAATTTTTCTTCACTCCTCTTTATTTGCCGTGTACTTTTCTCCCTGGATATATAATTCCCCATCATGTCTGCAATTGCAAACAAGAGCGAAACATCTTCTTCCCTCCATTTTCTTTCTGTTTGTGTATCATCAAAACCAATGAATCCAAACCATTTTCCATCCGAAAATACAGGAATAACGAGTATAGATTTTATCTGTTGCGGACTTAGTATTTCCTGCTCATCTATAGGGAAATCGCTGATCGAACCCTTTATATATTTTCCGTTTTTCAGCAGCTCCATCCATCGCTTAAACCCCTGAACATAGACGACATGCTGTAAGATCGGATTATCAATTTGTGATGATGCGTTTTGAGTTATCTCGTGAGTTTGCTTCATGCAAAGTCCGTCCACAGGGTCTGTAAAATTTTCAAAAACATACACTCTGTTTGCATGTGTGGTATTTTGTATGATTTTTAATGTTTCATCAAACACATCTTCTTTCCCCGGTTTTGTAAGCAATAATGCAGATACTTTTGATACTGCCTCTTCATAAGACAATCGTAATTTGATTGTTTCCTGGTTTTTAATGTTTTCAGTAATATCTATGGCAGTGACTGCAATATATAAAGGGTTATTATGTTCATCTTTGATAAGAACACCGCTCATTTGCATTGGAAATACGCTGCCATCTTTATGTGAATGCCAAACGACCAGTGATTCAAAGCTGCCTTTGTTAATCAATAATTCATTCAGGGATTTTACTTTTTTTATTTGATCTTTATTATGAAAGACAGACAAGTGCCTGCCTGTTAATTCATCCGGAGCATATCCATGCACATTTGCAAAATACTTATTTACATATACCAGGTTTCCATTTAGTCCGGCAACAGCATTCCCATGAACAGCCTTATCGGCAATGGTTTTAAACTTTTTTGTTTCTTCTTCGGCCCTTTTGTATTCAATGATTTGTTCAAGGCGTTCGATAACTGCCTGCAACAAATGTTTTTCTTCTTTTAAAAAAGGGCCTTCATAAACAGGGGGTTTTTCGTCTAAATAACCAACAATCAACGAACCATATTTTTGTCCGTTTACAAAAATATCTCCTTTTTGTTGCCAGGCTGTTTCTTGGAAATTGCATGTTGTAAATTCTTTTTCTCCTATGATTAATTTTGCATATGTGATAGAAGGATACTGCCAGGCAGGAGGGATAAGCAATAGCAATTCCCTATAAATTTTTTCGAGTGAATAATCTTTGTTTTCAACAAGTTTGGATAGTTTATACAAACAATTTAATTCTTTAACACGCTCTGATAATGCTTTTGTTTTAATTTTTAATTTTTCCTGAAGCTGATATTCTTCTGTTACATCCCTGAAAACCAATACAACACCGGCTATATTTCCGTGATCATCGCGGATAGGAGCTGCCGAATCAGCAACCTGGTATTCTTTTTGATCACGTGAAATAAGTATAGTATGATTTGCGAGACCTAATACTTTACCTGTTTCCAATACACGGTTGACCGGGTTAAATGCCTGCTTTCTGGTTCTTGCATCAATTATATTAAATATTTCATTCAGTGGTTTCCCCTTTGCTTGCTGTATTTTCCACCCGGTAAGCTTTTCAGCTACCGGATTCATCCTGTCAACATCACCGTTAACATCTGTTGATATCACTGCATCGCCAATGGAATTGAGTGTAATCCGGAGGTTTTCTTCACTTGCTTGCAGGGCTTCTTCTACTTCTTTGCGCTTTGTGATATCGCGTGCAATTCCTAAAAATTTTACGACTTTCCCTTGTTCATTTTTTAGTGGAGAAGCGTTGCTGGTGTGCCAACGCCAATAACCGTCTTTATGCTTCACTCTGTATTCAACCCCTTGCTGTTTTTTGCCGGTTTCAATAATTTTTTTTAAAAAAAGCATACATGCTTTTACATCATGAGGGTGAACAAATGGCTTAAAGGACTTTCCTATAAGTTCAGCAGGGTCATGACCCAACACTTCTTTCCAATTATCTGATACAAAATCAAAATTCCCTTCCGGAGAAAGTGTGTAAATAATGTCGTTGGCATTTTCTACATAAATCCTGTATTGTTCTTCGTTTTCATGTACTTTTCCTTTGCTCATCAATGTTCTCCCTAATTTTAAAATTCATATGTTTATAATTTGATTTTTAAAGGTCATATGGAGCTCGCCATGAGTTTAATCTATAGTGTTTGTTCTGATTTGTCTTGTTTGAACGGATTGTATTCTTATAGGGTTACACTTATACAACAATTGTTAAAATGATATTAGTCAACATCAAATATAAAATGCCTGAATCTTAAAAACAAGATTATAAATACCCGTTTTTTGACTAAAGAAAAAGGAGGATTTTGAATAGTTACTTTTAATGAATGCATAGGCATTAATAACTATGACCAAAATCACAGATAAGCATGAGACATATCATCTACGTTTATGATTGAAATTATTCAATGAATTATTATTTTTAGCAAAAAATTAATAACTTAATTATTATGGCATTTACATTCTTTTTCAGGGACCAACAAACGCTTG
Source organism: uncultured Bacteroidales bacterium (assembly GCA_964549265.1). GTDB lineage: Bacteria > Bacteroidota > Bacteroidia > Bacteroidales > JBBRXJ01 > CAYMKE01. The sequence goes on from CAZJWE010000118.1 coordinate 9,639, forward strand.
ATACAATTGTTGATCATTTTATTCCTACCACAGCCGGGCAAAAAAACATACAAATCTGGGATGCCGGTTGTGCATCGGGAGAAGAGCCTTATTCGCTGGCAATATTATTGTCTGAGAAAATGGGACATTTTGCTTTTAAAAATGTTAAAATTTATGCTACAGATATTAACAAAGAATTTGGCCGGATCATTAGCGATGGGATATATCCATACGAGCAGTTACAAAGAATTCCGAAACCTATATTTCATACTTATTTTGAGCCATTAGAAGAAAAAGAAAACCATTTTCAATTGATTTATAAAATCAGAGATAAACTTGTATTCCAATACAATGACCTGCGGGATTTAAATCCTATTGAAGATAAAAACAGTCTGATTATTTGTAAAAACGTACTTCTTCATCAGAAACAGGAAGAACGAATTGAAATTTTAAGGATGTTTCATGAAAATTTAAAACCAAATGGTTTGCTGGCACTTGAACAAACCCAAAAACTCCCCAAAGAAGTAGAGCATCTTTTCACGCCAGTAGTTAAAAATGCACAAATTTTCCATAAGAATTAATCATGCGCGTATCATGCATCAATTTTCGTCAAAAGGTATATACTTCAAATGTGTATTTAATCCGGGGCAACCATAATGCCTTAAGGGGACTTCTAATAATTCCTTCGCATCAAAATTTTCAGAGTTTTTCATAG
>CAZJWE010000119.1:0-10315 GCA_964549265.1 uncultured Bacteroidales bacterium
TAACAATTATTTCCTGTCTACAATAGTAGAAATTAAATAAGTCCTTTAGACAGAATCTTCCGAAAATGTTTGCATTTAATCTACAATAGTAGAAATTAAATAAGTCCTTTAGACGATAGCAAAATCCAACCTCTTTTAATTCAGCGAGATACGATTTTGCCAATTTTTCAAAGAGGCTCGCTATTGCCCATTTCTCCGTTACGAAGACGGAGGTTTGCAAATTTAATAAAATGAATAATGTCAGGATCATTATCTTCAACTTTATTTACAAATATACATTATTTTTTGAAATATTACAGCTATACGTAGCGTCCTCGCTACAAACTTCTATTCAATCAACACGTTCTCAAATATATGATCCCATTTATTAGTGTTGGGCGTTTTATACCGGTGCTGCATTATTTTCTGTTGTTCCCGGAATCCATTTTATCATGTGCTTGTTTTTTATATTTTTGTATAAACCAAAAATGATCATATGTTTATTTATGCCTATATTGCATGTATAACGACAATTGACGTTGTAGGCCTGTTACCGTGCATTAAAATAAAAAGACTGATTTACATAACATTAGGATTGATTTTCTTGACTTCTTGTCAATCGAAAACTGATACAGCGGGATTTCAAAACGGAGATATTATTTTTCAGACATCAACTTCTGGACAAAGTAAAGCGATTCAGATTGCGACTGGTTCTAAATATAGTCATATGGGGATTATTTACAAGCAAGGGGAAGATATGGAGATAATATTCCGAAAGAAGAATTGGTGATTTCACCTGTATCAATGTTTAATTCTGATAAGTTGATTACTGTTTTTGAGAATTGATGAACTTTAAAATGACAAAAACAATGATGGATAATAACGCACGCTAACTGAGTAGGCGGCTGACGGGCGATGAGCTACCCCCAGTAGCTCATCGTCTCTTCATCAATACTTAAACTCAAAAACTGTTTTAGTGGAGTTGCCGGGAGTCGAACCCGGGTCCAAATAAGCAATCCGAATGATTTCTACATGCTTAGCCCTTATTTATTTTTTCAGAAACAAGCTGGTATAAGAGCAACCTACTTGCTTCCAAGTCCCTAAATCTCACTCAGTGCATCGGGACAATGCATGAGCCAGCCCAATCTTAACCATGCCTCTTCAAAAAGCTGTTGGGCAAAGCTTAATGAGAGACAGCTTGTCCCGGTTATCTTTTAACCGGGATAAAGCACAATTTCATATCCCGAAATTATGCAGCAAGCGCGAAGTTACTTTCCTCGCCATTTATAAATAGTTTGTAAATTAGGTTTTACGGGCGAATTTACAATGCCCGGCATGCTTACATTCAAATCATCTTACTGTCAAATCCAGAACAACCCCAAAATTTCAATGAACACTCTATATTCATATTTTTTACGAAATTAATCATTTTTTATTGTATAAAAAATAATTAATTGTTAATTGGGCATGGGTTTGGGTATAATTATACCCATGAGCTTTTGTAGCACTTCGCTTTCAGCTTTCAGCTTTTAGCTTTCAGTCCTCTTGGGCTATTAATTTTGTTTGCACAAAATCTTACCATCAACTATGTTGCGTCGCTGCTGTATTTGTCTTTGCATGGTTTTTTAATTTTTTTTTAGTGACAACAGAAATAAATTGAACATTGGAAAAGTAGTTACATAAGAGACAAACACTAATTACCTCCTTCTAACTTCTATAGTTCTTAAAAAAAACAATCAACACAACATCAACGGATCACTTCTTCCTTAGGGCAATCATTTTAATGGCGGCAACAGCCGCTTCTTCTCCTTTGTTACCATACTTCCCTCCTGCCCTGTCTTGTGCCTGTTGAAGGTCATTGGTTGTGAGTACGCCAAAAATCACCGGAATAGTAAGCTCTATATTCAATTGAGTAATTCCATAAGTAACAGACTGACAAACATAATCGAAATGGCGTGTTTCGCCTTGTATTACGCAGCCAAGACAAATGACAGCATCAACATCGGTGTCCTCTGCGACAATCAGTGCGCCTTTTGTTAATTCAACGCTTCCGGGCACATACGATACTGTAATATTTTCTTCAGATGCTCCATGTTCTTTTAATGCATATAAAGCACCATTGCAAAGGCTCTGTGTAACATCTATATTCCATTCGGATACTACAATGCCAAACTTCATGCTGCTTGCAGAGGGAATATTTTCAGGAGAAACTGGGTCTTTTAAAGCAGTGGCCATAAATTCCGGGAATTATGATTCTTATTGACTGTTAATTTTTGCCCTGGCTATGTACTTGTCAATGTTTCTGGCTGAAAATGAATTCGGGTATTCAAATTTTATTTTTTCATAATACTCTAACGCTTCTTCATGTCTTTCAAGTTTTTCCAACACACTTCCGGCTTTTTTCAAAAACCGTGGTGATGTGTAATCATTTGGATTTTCATTGGCAGCCTTTTTATAATTCTTCAACGCCATCTGATCATTTCCAAGCTCCATATAAGCATCACCTAAAGCGCCAAGCGCCAATGGCTCAACAATGCTTTCATCAGCATTAAAATCTGCCAGGTAATCAATTGCTTTTTGGTATTCACCCAGTTTTAAATAACACAACCCGGCGTAATAATTGGCCAAATTGCCTGATTTAGTACTGCCGTATTCATCAATGACGTCAATAAATCCTAAATTGCTCCCATCTCCATTCAATGCAAGCTGTAAAGAATCTACAGCAAAATACCGTTCAGCCATAAACATTTGTGAACTGGCTTCTTTTTGTAATGGTTTTTTATAAAATCTGCTATAGCCCATATAAAAAATGACTGCAAGTAAAATTGCGCCAACGATAATAGAAATCGTCTTTTGATGGTCTTCAATAAATTGTTCGGTTTTGGTTAATGCACTTTCAATGCCTTCTAAACCACTATCCTGATGTTTTTTTGTCATGGATACCTGTTTTACTAATTGGTTAATAAACTTCGTGCAAAAATAATGTTTATTGGTCAAAGTACCATATTTTGTATAAAATATCTTTTAAATTTGTATAAAAATAATTTTATGGCACGGTTTATAAAATCAAAAAAAGAAACCATCGGCTTGTCACCGGACTCAATGATTTTCCGGGGCGAAAAAAAAAGTGATCATGTGAGGTTAAGAGTGATGGACTTTGATGCCGGCCATCTTGAAGAACGGGAACTACAAACCATCTCTGAAGCAGGTGAATACAATCACTCCAAATCAATAACCTGGTTAAATATTGACGGATTGCATGAAGAACAAATCATGCATGAAATTTCTTCTTTATTTAAAATAGATTCGTTGCTGATATCTGATGTACTTGAAACAGACGCACGCCCTAAAATATATGAATATGAAGACACCATCTTCATCTCTGCTAAAATGTTATATTTTGACAAAGAAGAAAAACACATATCAACAGAAAACCTTTCGCTCATCATAAAAAAAAACATGTTGCTTTCTTTCCAGGAGCGTGTTGGAGATGTATTTGAACCGATCCGGAAGAGGATACGAAATCCCAAAAAACGCATCAGAAAAATGGGCGTAGATTACCTGGCTTTTGCACTCTTAGATGTTGTAATTGACAATTACATTTACATTATCAGCCAAATCGGTGAACATATTGAAGCTCTTGAAGAAAAACTGGTCACACCCCAGCATTCTACGATCCAGGAGATCAATCAATACAAACGGGAGATCAATTATTTACGAAAAACCATAAAACCCTTCCGGGAAATGATTTTAAGCATTCCCAAAATCGAATCGGACATTCTGGATGAACGGGCTGATATCCTTACACGGGAATTGCAGGAAAATATTAACCTGGCACATGAATCGGTATTCAGTTATCATGAAATCCTTACAGACCAGTTGAATGTGTATCACACCCGGCTGAGTGACAAATTAAATAATATCATTAAATTTCTTACTATTTTTTCCGTGATATTCATTCCACTGACATTTATTGCAGGAGTGTATGGGACGAATTTTGAATACATCCCCGAATTGCAATACAAATACAGCTATTTCATTATGTGGGGTGTGATGATCCTCGTGGCATTCATCATGATCATCAATTTTAAACGAAAAAAATGGCTTTGATGGAAGAAGAAGTTAGAAATAAACAGATGAACATAATTACATTGAAATATTGGTGTAGCCTCCTGATGTTGCCATTTGTACTTTCTTGTAAAAAAAAAGCAGGATGGGAAAACGATTCAGCGCCACCGGATTTGATTGTAGTAGACGGGATCATTACCAATGAAAACATCGCTCATACTATTGAGATCACAAAACCTGTGAAAAATCTTAATGACCCGCCTGATTACGTGAGTGGTGCTTCGGTAATAGTATCGGATGGGAATAAACATTATCCATTCATCGAAAATCCTGAAAAACAAGGGAAGTATATATCAGCGCCTTTTATAGCGGTGACAAATAAAACATATACATTACACATTGAATATAACAATAAAACATACCAGGCAAAAGCCAATGCGATTCCTGCCACCCCCTTCACTCCGGGAAACATAGGGCAGGTTCCGGAACACGACAGTATCTTTTACATAAAAGGGCCGCCATCAAGCGATGAGCAGGCAATGTGGGAATATATCATCCACTATCCAGACACCACCAAACAAACACAAATCATTGACAGCATCCATACAGCCAAAGTCATTTATTATTCATTGCATTCCTTTGACAATGTGCAGATTTTCTCTCCGGAAAAAGAAAAAATATATTTTCATGAAAATACTACAATCATCCAAAAGAAATATTCGCTTTCAAATGAACATGCCAAATTCATCAGGACATTATTATATGAGACAGAATGGCGGGGAGGATTTTTTGATGTAGAAGCTGCCAATGTTTCCTCTAACATAAGCGAAGGAGCAGTAGGATTTTTTGGGGCGAGTACTGTGTTAATAGATACAATACAAGTCTCACATAACTAGTGTTCGATTCATTATGTGAAATAATTTTCGTGTTTTAGAGATTTCGTGGCAACTAATCAACATCATAGAAACAACAATATTCATTCAGTCGAATGATCAATGTACTTCTTCATCATCTCATGCACTTCTTTCCTGATGTCCTTTATTTCTTTATTTTTGAACGTATCATAAGCCACCGGTTTTAACACCCGGATATGGATTTGTTGAAAATGGCCAAACACATATTTGTTTTTTGGCATGGCATCGCCGGTTCCGTTTATGATTACAGGTTGGATGTCCGATTGGGTTTCCAGGGCTATTTTAAATGCTCCGTCTTTAAATCGTTGCAATTGATTATTTTCGGAACGTGTGCCCTCAGGAAAAATAATGATTGAATTTCCTGTGTTAATGGTTTGCTTTGCTTTTTCAATCATTTGCAGGGCACTTTTTCCTTTTGCCCTGTCAAAAGGAATATCTCTGTTTAATTGCATCAGCCAACCTACAGCAGGTGCACGAAGCAATTCTTTTTTTGCGACCCACCGATATTTAGTCTTCAAAAAATACATCACCAAAATATCCAGCATGGATTGATGGTTTGAAACAAATACCACCGGCTTATCATGATTTAAAAATTCACGTCCCCTGACTGTAACGTGCAAATACGGATTAATCCAGACAAGCAGGCGTGACCAAATAGAAGTAATCAAAAAAACTGCCGAACGATTTTTGTCAATTGGTAATGAAATAGCGGTTGCAAGTAATGCTAAGGGATAAAAAACAAAAATTGAACCAACAAAGAACAAAGCCCAAAGCAACATAAACATGTATGCAACAAATCCGGACATAAAGCTAAATGCAAAAAACATAGGTTAATAAGGAATTTTATTTAGTTACTAAAAACATTGCCAATTTATAAAAAAAAGTTACTAACAATTATTAAAACTTAAATTATTATCAGTCAGGGAACCATTCAGAACAGGCGGATACATCTTAATTTATTGACAGATGCACACTGGTATTTTATTTTTATAAATGAAAGTATTTTTATATTTTTGTTATATAAACAAACTGTAAAAAAATACATTCATTATGAGACCAGTCAGATCAGCATCAGGATTAGCAAAGTGGCTGTTAAGAATAGCCTTATTTGCACACATTTTCACCCACTATTTTTCCAAGGTTAAAGGATTTAATTTTAGCCATTTAGGATTTTATATCGCTGCCATCTACCTGCTTTTTGCAGCTCTGCTAATTATAGGTGGGTTTGTCAGAAAGCATACACTCACTGTCCTTTCAGGACTTATCATCCTGTTGCTGTCTGTATTTGAGATGTTTCGTATTTTCAACGACAACATTAACAATCCTAATGATGCCATCATGTATTTCCTGATGGCATCATTAGGATTGTTCTTTTTATCAAAAGGAAACAAAAGCTAAACATGAAAAAAACGCCGGTCATATTATTTTTGAGCATGTTTTTATGCACTTTGCTTTCTGTACAGGGTAGTACAATGAATGACACTGCCCGGAAAGATCAGGGATCGGTTGACACAATTGTCAAATTGGGACAAAGAAAAATACCCGTCAACATCGTTAGTGTTGGAAGCAAATATGTGTATTACCATGAATTAGATAATGACGATAACAGAAAAAAAATTGAGCGAGACAAGATTCAACGAATCATTTATCACAATGGAACCATAGATGTATTGAACGACCCTGTTATGGAAAGTATAAATGAAAAAAGCTGGCGTACTGTTTTAGTTACAGATGACAAAGACCAGGTAGAAGGATTATATAAAATCGAAGAAGTTACAGTAGAATCCTCTTCCGGCATCAGGAATATCAAAGCAGCCAAGCGAAATGCTGAAATCCGTTTGCAAAAAAAAGCAATTCATAAAGGAGGTAATGTAGTTTATGTTACCAAAGCCGAAGCTAAGGGAGGGTTTGGTGATATTCCGGGATATTTGATGGAAGGAGTTATCTACAGTTTTTCCCCTCCGCCCAAAACTGATGATTAAAACTTGATGCATGTATATGTAAAAGATTAATCTCTAATATATATAGATAAAGAACTCAGAATGCCTGAACAATGTCAAACCATCAACTGACATATTCCCAATGAAGTTACAACAGATCAAAAGAGGCTTTTGTTTACATGGTAAGCTTACAATATTCCTATTCATCATTTCTAACCTAACATCAAATATTTATTGCGCATATTTAACTGTACCCATAGATGGTCGTTCTGCCGGTATGGCAAATGCCAGCATCACAATTGACGATACCTGGTCGAATTTCAGAAACCAGGCAGGATTGGCTCATATTAAAAATACTTCGGGAGGATTTCTTTATGAAAACCGTTTCGGGCTATACCAGGTAAGCACCAAAGCCCTTGCCTTAGCTATCCCTGTAAATTCAGGCTGTTTTGGGCTAAACTATTCTTATTTTGGTTATTCGGCATACAATGAAAGTAAAGTCGGGATAGGTTTTGGGAAAAAACTGGCCGATTTTTTACGTTTTGGAATCCAGTTAAATTACATGCACACTTATATTTCAGAAAATTATGGTAATCGTGGAAAAGTTACTTTTGAAACAGGAATCCTGGCCACTCCTGTTCAACATTTCACATTAGGTTTCCACGTCTTCAATCCTCTTCATACCTATATTTCGAAAAACATAAATGAACACATCCCCACAATCATAAGGGCAGGCATTGGGTACGAGTTTAACAAAACCACAAGGCTTGCCATTGAAACACAAAAAGATATTGATCAAAAACCTGTATTTAAATTCGGAGCAGAGCATCTGCTGATTGATTTTTTGTATATAAGGACAGGGATCATGAATAATCCTGTGAAATATTCTTTCGGGCTTGGGATAGAACATAAAGGATTCTATGGAGACATTGGGTTTATATCTCATCCTGAGCTGGGCTACAGCCCGCATTTATCCATCTATTACAGATTCAGCTCCAATGAAAATGAACAGGAATAAACAATGCATATCCCGGTATATCTGTTTTGTCTTCATGCTATTTTGTTCAATCAATGAGCTCTGTGCACAGGAAAAATCAAAAGACCATCAACAAGTTATTGAAGAGCTTATTGAATACATTATGACGAACATAGATGAACAAAAAGACCTGACCACTTTATACGATGATCTTGAATATTTCATCACCCATCCGTTAGCAATAAACCATGCCAACCGGGACGACTTGGAAAAAATACCGTTCATGACTGATTTTCAAATACAAAGTCTTTTAGAATACAGGGGAGTGTACGGAAAAATCACGTCTGTCTACGAACTGCAATACATCCATGGATTTGACAAAGAGCTTGTGGAAAAAATAACACCATTCATTACCACAAAAAATAAAAATAAAAAAAATGAAAATCTTATTAAAAACTTTTTAAAATACGGCAACCACAAACTGATTCTTAGAGGTGAACGAATACTTGAAAAACAAAAAGGATATGCAAACCTTGAAAATATGGATAATCCCGATTATTCAGGATACATAGGAAATCCGGAAAAATACTATACAAAATACAGAATCTATTATAAAAAAAATATATCGCTTGGGTTTACTGCTGATAAAGATCCGGGTGAACCTTTTTTTAAACGGAATAATAAATACGGATATGATTTTTATACTGCACATTTGTTTTATTCCGGGAACGGATTCATAAAGAAAATCGCCATAGGTGATTACCAGGCAGGTTTTGGACAGGGGCTGACATTGTGGTCCGGTTTCTCATTCAACAAAAGTCCGTATGTTTTAAACATAAAAAAGCGGCCACAAGGCATTCAAAAATATACTTCAGCGAATGAAAATAAATTTATGCGGGGACTTGCAACAACGCTATCAATGGGAAATTTAAATTTTTCATTATTTTATTCACAAAAACCCATTGACGCCAATATCTCTGTTTATGACTCCATAAATAATAAACCCATTGAAGTATCTTCAATACAAAACTCCGGGCTTCACAATACACATTCTCTTTTAGAAGATAAAAATTCATTAAAAGAAACCATTTCCGGGGCGCACATCAATTATTTCCACAGATATTTTAATATTGGATTGTCAGGTGTTTATACACTTTTTAATGCAGGTATCAATCCGGGAGATGATATTCAGGACATGTATGATTTTAATAGTTCAGAAATAACAAATCTCGGGCTTCATTATACATTCCATGTAAACAATGACATGTATTTATTCGGAGAAACCGGAATATGCAATAGAATGAATGCAGGCACGGTGAATGGCATTTTAATGCAATGGACGCCGCGAATAAATACTTCATTGCTCTACAGATACTATGAAAAAGATTTTTTATCGCTTCATGGCAATGCGTTTGCGGAAAACTCTTTCAATTCAAATGAAGAAGGTTGGTATACCGGCATTGAGTTAACCCCATTTAAAAAGTGGCAAATCAAAGGATTTGCAGATATTTTTAGCTTTCCCTGGTTAAAATACAGGGTAAACAGCCCTTCAAACGGTGTTGAATATTTTGTACAAGCAAATTTTCATCCGGAAAAAAAAGTGAAAATGTACTGGAGATACCAATATCAAAACAAAATGGAAAATACAGAACGAGAAAATGTACATATTGAATACACCGTTCCTGAAACAAAAAGCAGACTTCGTTATCATATTGCTTATCAAATCAATAAAAAACTAACGTTAAAAAACAGGGTACAATTATTATGGTATCAAAAAGAAAACACGCATGAAACAGGATATTTGATATATCAGGATGTTCAATATGCGTTCCAACACCCTGAATTGGCATGCATATTCAGGTTTGGGTTATTTGACACAGACAGTTATGCATCAAGAATATATGCTTATGAAAACGATGTGCTGTATTCATTTTCTGTCCCGGCATATTATGACCAGGGTATCAGAACCTATTTACTTGTAAAACATTCTTTAAAAACCGATTTAACGCTTGAAGCAAGGTATGCACTCTCATATTATCCCAACGAAACAACAATCGGATCAGGATTAAACAAGATTGAAGGGAACACAAAATCAGAACTGACTATGCAGGTACGATACAAGTTTTAGGATGGTTGCCGGCAACAGCTTAATGTTTTGTATATATTAGTATTTGAGTTAATTGGGTTAATGAATGGCCTGTACCTATTTTTTAAGAAGTTAGAAGTTAGAAGTTAGAAGTATAGAAGTATAGAAGTTAGAAGGGGTAATTTGTTGATTCACCATAGTCTTTTGCTATATAATAAAACAAGGAAAGCAAAATGTAACCGGTATGTCATGTTTTTATTCATTAATCATTAAATCCTTTTAATCATGGTTCAGACTACTCCCTCACCACCTTCCATTCTTCCTCTTCCCCACCCGAACGCACTTTCATAAT
>CAZJWE010000120.1:0-10310 GCA_964549265.1 uncultured Bacteroidales bacterium
TAGCACTTATGCTTTATCCAAATAGATTGCTTCGGGCAAAGCCCTCGCAATGACGCCTTTGTGGTGTATGACGGGTCCGTTTTCATGGCTGCATGAGCATCCCTTGATGAAGAAAGTCAGCAGTGGTACTCGGTGGCAGTCTCAAATATTGGATAAAACTCCCTGCACCAACGGTGCAAAAGTTACAAAACAGGGCAACGCACTGTCCAAACAAAGCACTAACCCATTGCTCTGAAAGAGCAAAAGCCAATGTTGATTTTTTTCAAATCAATCGTTATTTAGAATAGAGCCTTAACCATTAACCATTAATACTCCATCTACATAAAAAAATAAATTTTGGGAAAGCAGTTACATGAGAGTATTACAGGCAACGCGGAGGTTTCTAATATCTCTCTCCAAAAATTAAACTACCAATCCTCACCATGGTGCTGCCTTCTTCAATGGCTATTTTGTAGTCATTTGACATGCCCATAGACAGTTCTTTAAAGAACATTTGTTCTGAAAAATAATCAGATTTTAATTGATCAAACAATGTTTTCAGAGCCCTGAATTCCTTTCTTAATACCTCATGGTTATTTGTAAACGTAGCCATGCCCATCAAACCTTTCATTCTGATATTCGTTAACTCTTTATATTCAGCAGATTCTAATAAAGTGCGCAATTCCTCTTCATTTAACCCAAATTTGCTTTCTTCTTTGGCTATATGTACCTGGAACAAACAGTCTATGATACGGTGAGTTTTTCCTGCTTCTTTGTTAATCTCTTTTAAGAGTCTGAGACTGTCAACCGAATGGATCAATGAAACAAAAGGCGCAATGTATTTTACCTTGTTGCGCTGGAGGTGGCCAATCATATGCCACTCAATATCATCCGGAAGCTCATTATATTTGGCTGATAATTCTTGTACTTTGTTTTCTCCAAAAACCCTATGCCCGGATTCATACGCTTCCATGATGGATTCAACAGGTTTGGTCTTGGATACGGCCACAACTGTAACCTGCTTCGGAATTTCTTCTTGTATGGCTTTAAGGTTTTTGGCTACAGACATAATGATTTAAAGATTGGTACCAGAGTAAATAATTTTTCACAAGTTAGAAAAATTCAGGGCCCTGCGTTTATAATCACGGCCCTGAATTAACATCAATTAGTGTTTGTCTATAAACTCAAGTGCTTGGATCATCATGTTCGATAACGAAGCTTGCGCGGCCCCAAAAAGCGTAGTTTACTGATGTAAATGAGCAATTTTGAGGCAAGCGTAACAAAGTTAGCGGACATGATGGAACAATCACTAATTATTCATCATTAAGGCTATGGATTACAAGCCCGCTTTTTAGTTTTGGCTCAAACCATGTAGTTTTGGGAGGCATAATGTTGCCTGTGTCTGCAATATTTATGATCTGTTCCATGGTGACCGGATATAGTGCAAATGAAACAGCCATTTGTCCGCTGTTCACTTTTTCTTCTAATGGATCGAGTCCCCTGATGCCACCGACAAAGTCAATTCGCTTGGATTTGCGCAAATCTTCAATACCTAAAATAGGTTCGAGCACACATTTGGAAAGGATTGTGACATCCAATTGTCCAATAGGATCATCGGTATATGTGCCTTTTTTTGCTGTTAATTTATACCACTGGCCGTCAAGATACATGCCAAATGTATGAATTGCTGTGGGCTTATATTGCTGTGAGCCGTTTTCTTCAATATCAAAATAGTCTGATAATTTGTTCAAAAATTCTTTTTTGCTTAAATTATTCAGGTCTTTGACTACCCGGTTGTAATCTATAATATTCAATTGATTTGACGGGAAATGTACTGCCAGGAAAAAATTGTATTCTTCATTTCCGGTATGATTCGGGTTGTTTTTCTTCCGCTCCTCTCCTACCAAAGCAGCAGCCGCTGTCCGGTGATGGCCGTCGGCAACATAGGTGCTGTCCACTTTTTCTTTGAACAATTGCTCGATCTTATCCACTTTTTGAAGGTCATTGATGACCCAAAAGGTATGCCTGAAATCATTCTCATCCGTAAAATCATATTCAGGATCATTATTCGACACCACCTCTTCTACAATCTGGTCAATTTCATTAACAGGCGGATAGGCAAAAAAGACGGGCTCATAATTCATATTGCTCACTCTGACGTGATTTTTTCTGCCTTCTTCTTTATCCGGGCGTGTTAGCTCATGTTTTTTGATGCGGTTATTCACATAATCTTCTACAGATGCGCAGGCTACCAGTCCGTATTGTGTATTGCCTTTCATTGTTTGTGCATATACATACATAAGCCGTTCATCATCCTGCACAAATATTCCCTGGTCAATCATTCGCTGAATATTTTCTTTTCCTTTTTCTATGACTTGTGTGTCATATTCACCAACATCATCAGAAAAATCTATTTCAGGTTTCACAATACGCAAAAAAGAATTTTCATTGTCTTTTGCTACTTCTTTGGCTTCATCTCTTTCGATCACATCATAAGGCGGAGAAGCCACTTGTTCTGCTTTTTCTTTAACCGGCCTGATTCCTTTGAAAGGTTTAATAACTACCATAATTGTTGTTTCTTTAATGATTAAAAATAAAAAAGGGAGAAATGCAAAAACCATTTTTGTTCATGCAGTTTCTCCCAATATGTTAATATTAAAATGTTTATTTATTCACCTGGAAAGTTTTATCACCACTTTCAAAATAATTGATGATTTGGTTTGCAGCAGCTTCGGCAGCATTCATGTTTGCCTCTACTGTTTGTGCACCCATTTTCTTTGGAGTAAATAAAACACGATCAGCATATTTGCTTTCCAATTCATCTTTACAAGATGGTGCAATATCAGATAAATAGTAGAAATCATTGCGTTGTTCAAATACTTTCTTCATATCTTCTTCATTAATGACTTCTTTCCTTGCTGTATTCACTAATACTGCATGTTCGGGCATTCTGTTCATAAGGTCAAAATTAATAGATTCCCGTGTTTTATCATTTGAAGGGACATGAAGCGATATGAACTGGCATGTTTTATAAAGCAAGTCTTCTCTGGGTAAACTCTTCACTCCGTCTTTTTCCATCAGGTCTTTAGGGACAAATGGGTCATAGGCATATACTTCCATTCCAAAGCCTTTTCCTATTTCAGCTACATACCTTCCTACATTACCATAAGCATGGATACCCAGCTTTTTACCTCTCAATTCTGTTCCTTGTGAAGGATTGAGTTTATTTCTTGAGAAATAAGTCATCATGCAAAATGCAAGTTCGGCCACAGCATTGGAGTTTTGTCCTGGTGTATTCATCACAACAATGTTTTTTGCACTGGCTGCTTCTGTATCAACATTGTCGTAACCGGCGCCTCCCCTGACAACAATTTTTAGATTAGGAGCTGCATCCATCACTTCTTTTGTTATTTTGTCACTGCGTACTATGATTGCTTCAGCATCTTTTACAGCTTCTAAGAGCTGGCTTTTGTCTGAATATTTTTCCAAAAGCGTAAGGTCCCAACCTGAACCCGCATTGTTGTATATTTCTTTTATTTTTTCTACTCCTTTTGCATGAAAAGGTTTTTCAGTTGCTACTAATACTTTAGCCATAATTCAATGTTTTTTTTGGTTTTTTTAAAATGCATGTTATGCTTTTTCCTGTTCAAACTTTTGCATTACAGAAATCAGATGGTTTACACTGTCAACCGGCAGTGCATTGTAAATAGAGGCTCTGTATCCGCCTACTGAACGGTGGCCTTTGACTCCCACTATATTATTTGCAAGTGTGTAATCCAAAAATTCTTTCTCCAGTTCTTTATAATCGTCATTCAATACAAAGGTGACATTCATAATAGAACGGTCTTCTTTTTCGGCAGTTCCTTTGAATAATTTATTCCTGTCAATCTCTTTATAAAGTAAATCTGCTTTCTCATTGTTGGTTTGGTGCATTTTTTCAATGCCTCCCATTTGTTTATACCATTTTAATGTTTGCAATGAAGCAAATATTGCCACTGCTGGTGGTGTGTTAAAAGTGGAAGCTTTATCAACATGGGTTTTGTAATCAAGCATTGTAGGAATTGGCCTGTCTACTTTACCCAGTATGTCATTCCTGATTATAGCAAAACCAAGTCCTGCAGGGCCTAAATTCTTTTGGGCTCCACCATATATCAGAGCATATTTAGAAACGTCCATTGGACGGCTGAAAATGTCAGATGAAGTGTCGGCTACCAAAGGGATATCTGGTGTGATGTCTTCTTTGATTTCGGTACCATAAATGGTATTATTGGTTGTGATGTGGAAATAATCGGCATCGGAAGGAATAGTATAACCTTTAGGTATATAATTATAGTTTGCTTCTTTAGAGGAAGCGACTTCAACGACTTCACCGAATAATTTAGCTTCTTTTAGTGCTTTAGCAGACCATGAACCGGTATTCAGGTATGCTGCTTTTTTATTCAGCAAATTGTAAGGAATCATGCAAAATTGCATGCTTGCACCTCCATGTAAGAAAAGTACAGAATATCCTTCCGGGACGTTCAACAATTCCTTAAAAAGCTGTTCTGCTTCTTCAATAATGTTTTTAAATGCATTGCTTCTGTGCGATATCTCCATTACTGACAGCTGTTCTCCGGCAAGTTCTTTAACTCCCTCAGCCGTGTTTTGAATAGTATATTCAGATAAAATTGATGGTCCTGGATAAAAATTATGTTTTTTCATATTAAAATTTAATTATTTAAAATTTATGTATTTTATTGTATATTAATAAAAAAAATCATTACAAATAAACCTTTTCAGGCGATCCGGTTCAGTGAAAATTTGTAAAATGACAACTATTATTTTATTGCTAATCATATTATACGGTTCGTTTATAATATATTCGCAATGGCTTTTTAATAAATAAACTCAATCCTGGTATGGTCTTCATCTGTTATCAATGAGAACAAAAAATATTATCAAATGACAATTCCGGGATCAATAAATTAGATTCGTTGCAAAAGTATAAATTATATTATGAAAAAAAAACAATCATCTTAGTTTTTTGTTATTTTTTTCACACTGATAACAAATCGATCTGAATATGAAGCAATAAAGATTTTAAAAAATGAAAAATTATGTATATTTCACAATTTCTTCATTTGCATATACCGGAATGATATCTGTGATATCCATTTTAAGGCAGTATTCAATAACTTCATCGAGTGCAAGCCGTTTACGCCAGTTAATTTTTTGCACATATTGCCATACATTGTGTTTAGCTAAAGACCATAAATCCAGCGATGCCATGGTAGAATCACAGCTTATGTCGAATTGGTGATTGTGGATTAAGCACTCGGCCAATGCACCAGCAAATAATGTATCTTCCAGATTGAATTTCTTTTTCCATCCGGCACATAAAATAAGCACATCTCTGTTTTCTCTCATCAAATGCCTGCAAACGGCAGAAATATTATTAAAAGCCCCGATAATTATCTGATTGCTGTTATTGGCCAGCTTAATCGTATTGGTTCCGTTTGTTGTGCTGTATACAATGGCCTTGCCTTTAATACGGTGTTCTGTGAAATTATGCGGTGAATTTCCAAAATCAGCAAAATCAACAACTTCACCATCCCGCTCTGCAGCAACTATATAATTCTGTTCTTTGTATTTTTCGGCTTCTTCCAACGTGCTTACAGGAATAATTTTTTCTGCACCGTTTTTAAATGCTGTACATATTGAAGACGTTGCTCTTAATATGTCAACCACCACCACATTTGCTTCAGGGTTTTCAAAATGTGGATACAACAATGGAGAAAAACATACTTCTATTTTATTCACTGTTTGCTTGTTTTTGGATATTAATTTTTGTGCAAAGGAATTTTTTTAATTTTTGCAGGAAGCACCTTTTTTCTTATTTTAATATATATAATGCTTCCGGGTTCAATATATTCTTTTTCAACATATCCCATTCCAATGCCTTTATTTAAAACAGGAGATACTGTCCCGGATGTCACCCGGCCGATTTTACCACCTTGTTCATTATATATTTCATAATTATGTCGCGGAATGCCTTTGTCAAGCATTTCAAACCCTTTTAATTTATGGGTTGTTCCTTGCTGCTTTTGTTTGTATAAATAATCTCTGTCAATAAAATCCGAGTTTTTATTAAACTTAACAATCCATTCCATGTTTGCTTCGATGGGTGAAGTATTCTCGTCTATGTCTTTTCCATACAGGTATAATCCGGCTTCTAAACGCAAACTGTCTCTTGCACCCAAACCTACAGGGAGCATATTAAATTCTTTTCCGGCATCCATAATATGCTTCCATAAATGCCTGGCGTGCCCCGGGCTGGTATATATTTCATATCCGTTTTCTCCGGTATAACCGGATTTAGAAATAAGGACATCTGGTATTCCTGCCAATTCCGTTGTTATAAACTGAAAAAAAGATATATCCGAAATATCGGATGTTGCAATTTTCTGAATCACTTTTGTGCTATCAGGCCCCTGTACGGCCAGTAATGAAGTTTGATTCGAGACATCTTGTATTTCAGCCCCATCTTGGTTATTCTCAATGATCCAATCCCAATCCTTTTGAATGTTTACAGCATTCACAACCATCATAAAATACTCATCATTATATTTGTAAACAACCATGTCGTCTACAATTCCGCCCTTGCCGTTTGGCAGGCAATTGTATTGTACTTTGGATGCTTTTAATTTTTCCAGATCATTTACTGTTATACGCTGCAGAAAAGGTAATGCATTTTTGCCTTTTATAACAAATTCACCCATATGCGAAATGTCAAATAGTCCAACATTATTCCGAACAGCCAGATGTTCTTGTTTAATCGTGTTGTACTGAATGGGCATATAATACCCTGCAAATTCTTTCATGCTGGCACCAAGTTCCTTGTGTACATCAATCAATGGAGTATACTTCATCGTTCTCTATTTTCTTTATTTTTATTTCGTTTTGGTAAAAAAAGAGGGTGATAAAATATGAATTTTATCACCCATGGTTTATAATAATTTCAAAACCTTTAAAATCCTAATCGCGTTTGTTAATCAGTACTCAAAATCTTGAATTCAACCCTTCTGTTTTTAGCTCTGCCTTCTTCAGTATCATTGGTTGCAATGGGTTTATCATAAGAATATCCTTCGTGTTTGAGTCTGCTTCGTTTGATTCCATGTCCTGTAATATATTCCACTACACTTTTGGCCCTGTCTTCTGACAATTTTTTATTGTATGACCATGATCCTCTGTTATCCGTATGTCCAGATATTTCAATCTTCACTGACTCATTTTCTTCAAGGAACCTGGCTACACGGTTCAATTCAGGGTAAGACTCGGGTTTAAGTGTTGCTTTCGCAGTTTCAAAGTAAATATTTTTGAGGATCATTTTCGCACCCACTTCAACTTTATCCAGTTTGAAGTCTTTTTGTGTTACATTGTTTCTAAAGTTTCTATCCTGGAAATCAATAGACTCGGCATAAAACATATAGCCTTTGGCATTGATTTCGATCCCGTAGTTTTTGCGTTGGGGGAGTTTGATTTTATATGAACCATCTTCTTCTGACAGGGTGGTTGCAACTACTTCGCTTTTATCTTTATCAATAAGTTGTAATTTCGCAACTACAGGATCGTCTGTTTTAGAATCAGATATTGTGCCTTTCATATAAAGTGTTGTATCTACTTCAAGAAGTTCCGGTGGTTTATAGAACATACTGTGAACCGGTTCAGCAAACCATGCCAGGAGTTCGTCTTCGGTACTCATTTGTCCTTGTTTTTCTTCACCGATATAAATGATTTTATACATGTCTTTTCCGCCAAATCCTTCGTCTCGTACAGTGGAGATATATGCTTCGGTAGGATTATCAGACATTTTATAAAACAAGTCATCGTCTGCTGTATTAATCGGATACCCAAGGTTTACAGGTTCTACCCAGCGTCCTGCATTGTCTTTGTGTGTCATAAAAATATCATATCCGCCCATGCTGTTGTGTCCTTTGGATGAAAAAAACATGGTATCACCGCTTGGGTGGAGGTGTATAGCCTCCTCATCGTATTGGGTATTGAGCGTTGCACCAATATTTTCAGGAACCTGCCATTCTCCTTCATTATTACGGTGTGCCAAATAAATATCTTTTCCACCAACTGTCCCTACTTCATCTACTTCTCTTTTGGAAACAAAATACATGATCTTTTCATCAGATGAAAGGCACATTGTAGTTTCCCGGCCTTTACTACGGAGGACTTTGGGCAATTTATCGGGTTTTGACCATTCACCTTCTACAAAATCACTGTATAAAATATCTCCTCCTTTTTCATTGCCATTATAAATATACAGGCGTTTTCCATTTTTGTATAACCCTACTGCTGCGTCATTATATTTTGTGTTAAGTGAAGAAAGGTTCTGAGCTTTCTGCCATGTATCACCTTCTTTGGATTTTTCGGACGTATAGATGTCTTCTTTAAATTTATTATCCAATTCAAAACGTTCGCCTTTAGTGGTATTTTCTCTTCGTGAAGTAAAATACATCAAATCATAATCATGATGAAAAACAGGGTTATAATCATCATATTTGGTATTGACTCCGTTTCCCATGTTCCGTATGATACATCTTACGGGTTCCTGTATTAGTTCTTTGCCATATCTGCATTCTTTAATTAATTTGGCAATCTGGTCACTCTTCTCATCAACGTCATCCGGGTCTAATGAGTTAAGATATCCGTCATATTTACTGATCGCTTTATCAAATTCCATGTTCAGATGATAAGCCCTGCCGAGTACATAATCAATATCGGGAGTAACAAATTTATCAATCTCATATGCTTTTTCGAGATATTCAATGGCTTTTGTTCTGTTTTGCCCAGTATAAAGCAAACAAACCCCGATTTTATAATTCAATGGTGCATTGGTGGGATTATAGTCGTATGCATTAAAATATTTTTCAACGGCAAGGTTAAATGTCCCTACGCCTTCTTCAAAATATTCATTCCCATCTTTAATTTTCCCCCATGCATCACGGAATCCTTCCGATTTGGTTTTAAATTCTCCACGCTTAATCTTTACATCCGTATAATCATTTTGGGAGAATGCACTGATTAATGATATATAAATCAGAATAAAGACGATTGATAGTTTTTCTTTTATGTTCATTTTGTTTTAATGTTTTTGCAATCTTCTAAATAGTCTTCTGCTTCTTTAACTTTAAATTCTTTTGCTTTATTCCAGTCATTGCAGGCTCCTTCAATATCTCCTTTCATTTCTCTGGCCATGCCTCTGTTTAAATATGCAATGCCGTATTCTTCATTGTGTTTTATGGCTTTTGTAAAGAATTCTATGGCTTCTTTGTATTTGTTTTTGCTGAATTCCACAACGCCCATATTATTATACACAAATGCATAATCTTTATTAATTGCTTTTACTTTTTCAAAACTTTCCATGGCTTTATCGGATTCCTGCATCTCAAAATGCGCCACACCCATATTATTATAAGCGATAAAATAATTGGGATTGATTTCCGTGGCTTTTTGATAGGACATCAAAGCGCTTTTATAATCGCCAGTTCCTTTTTGCGCACTTCCAAGGTTGTTATGAGCAAATGTCAGTTTTGGGCTTAAATTGATTGCCTGCTGATAATCCTGGCTTGCACCTCTGAAATCATTCATTTTACGTTTCGTGCTGCCTCTTTCATGATATGCATACGCAAAATCGTGTTTTTTATCAACGGCTTTAGAAAAGTCAAGCAGTGCCTGAGTATAATCCTCTTTCAAATATTTTATCAGTCCTCTGAAATAATACACTTCTGCCTCTTCATAATTATTTTCCAATGCAATGGTGAAATCCTGCATTGCAGGGTCATATTGTTCTTGTCTGAATCGTATATAGCCTCTTACAAAGTATGCTTCACCAAGCTCATCATCAATCATAAGCGCCTTGTTTACATCAGCAAGGGCCGCATCAGGAAGTGTATCCTTTAAAAACTTCACTTTTCCGCGTTGAAAATATGCCAATTCAAGCTTCGGATTCATGTTTATTGCTTCAGTGAAATTGGCAATTGCCATGGTATAATTTTTATTTTCAATATTCATCACAGCTTTGTTGTAAAACCGTTTGGCTTTTATTTTCTGTTCCATGCTGAGGCTTTGGGCATGGACAGAAATTATCAGGAATCCTAAACTCAAAATAAACGCTATTTTGATGAATACCTTTTTTGATTTCTTATCTTTCATATGTTTATATTTTGTTTTTCAAAGGTCATATGGAGCTCGCCATGAGTTTAATTTGTTGACTTCATGCAACATTACCAAATCCCTAATAATCATGCTCGTGTGTGTCAAAAATTTTGTCATGTCTCGGT
>CAZJWE010000121.1:0-10182 GCA_964549265.1 uncultured Bacteroidales bacterium
TTTTCCAACCCCCATAAATAAATCGCAAATTACCATTAAATTCATTGTAGAACCTTATACATTAATAAAATGTATTTTCTCCTGGTAATCATTCTGTAGTTGTTCGTTTAAATGGCATACAACAACTCAAACAGTGTCACTACCATCCCTGAGACGTAATGGCCATTCCCCAAACCCCTTTATTCCTTGATGCTCTTTGAAACGGCCAGGCATAATAGGGTTCCAAAACCAGCATTCCAAAAAGATTAACTCGTAACGATATGCCTGTACTATACACAGGGATGCGATACATTTTGTTGTCTTCAAACGTTTGTTCTTCTTCTTTCCATTCATCTTCGATCCTCCAGTTCATCCTGAGTTTATCTCCCGAATTCCATGCCATACCTCCATCAAAAAAGAGAACAAGATCTGTGTATAAAAATTGAGAACCGATCACTGTCAATCTTTCAGGCCCTGTAAAAGGCAATCTTAATTCTGCTGATGTCAATGTCATTTTATTTCCCGCCAGTCTGTTAATATTAAAACAATCATCCATTTTATAACAATTCTGAAAAGAACTTGCATTATATCCTCTTACAAAATAATCATATCCAATAAATATCGGATAAATAAAGCGCTGGTCGGGTGCCTGAACCTGGTACCGCCCATAATGAAAAAGACGGAATGCAACAGCAAACGGCCTCACAAAATGATATTTCCGGTAATCAGCAGTCGCACTTAAAAAATTAACATCTCCGAATTCAAATAAATCTTTCAACTGAAAATATTCTTTTATTTGGAATCTGTACCTGTAGCCATGCAAAGGAGAGGTTAAACCGGAGTGGGAATTATCTCCGACAAAGGCTATATAGGAATTAATGATACCAAATGATCTAAACTGCTCTTCTTCCGAAGGGTTTTTTTCTTGGTTTACAACTCTTCCATAAGGGGTGTAATAGATACTGTCTACCTCCAAATCAAACCCATAATGAGTATAACCAACACCGCCTTCAATCCTTTGTTTTTTGGATAGCGGATAATATGAAAACAGACTCGCTTCGTCAATAAAAGTCCTGTATGTTTTGATCAATGTGGTATCTCTTGAAACATATTGTATATAATCCCTTCTATAAGGAACATGCATAAATCCGGCTCCCCAGTTAAACCTCCTTGCCTGGTTAACATAAATGGCGGCGCCACCAATATCCTGAAGCTCTCCATTCACCTGTAGAGCACTATATATTTGATTTCTTTTCAACATATCACTAAAAAGCAGGTTTACTCCACCCGCTGCCCCTGCTCCAAATTGACTGATTCCTATTCCAACCCCTGTATTTCCAATATATTCGAGCCGAAACTTCGGAGAATAAGGCAATGTATCATATGTGAGAGTATCTTTTTGAGTATAATAGCTAATCCCTTCATCTACATAATTCGTTGGAGGAACAGTTCCGGGCGGCAATACTGATGCTGTAAAATCTGTTTTTGAAGGATCTACCGGTGTCCTAAGAAAATCCAAAGGGTCTGCTTTATAAAGTTCATAATTCCCATGTCTGTATACAGAATAAACAATGTCGCCCGATTCGGTAGCAAGTGTAAACGCAGGAGACATCTCAGTCATTCCGGTAATCCCGGTATAAAAATCTGTGAGTTTGAATGTTTTATCCGAAATTAAATCATATTCATATAAATTCCTGAATCCATCTGCATTGGAGAGGAAGTATACCGAATTGCCATCTGCTGAATAAAAAGGGTTAATATTGTTTGCTCCTGGAAAAATATCTTTAACTACTATGCTATCTGTCTCCATATTTAAAAAACACAATCTATACGAACTATAATGGTGTTTTTTAAAATCAGTCTCTTCTCCCCTGTCACTTATAAATACAATGGCTTTACCGTCCGGTGACCATTCCGGATGCAAATCTGAATATTTATCATTTGTTATTTTTTTTGTCTCTTTAGTATCCAAATTATACAAATACAGGTCGCTTTGTCCGGAAACCAGGCCTGTCATCATGATCTTATTCCCGTCTGGCGACCAGGAGGGGTTGGAAAAACTTTCTACTTCTTTGAGTTTAATTCTTCTTGTTATGCTTTGTTTTTCAACATCCACAATCAATAATTGATTATCTCCCTTCGCAAATGTGGTGAGTGCAAACTTCTCATTATCAGGCGACCATGTCCCTGTTGACCCTAAATACATATATTCATCAATATAGGGGCGTTGTACTGCGCTGGTCAGCTTTTTAATAATTTTCTTTTTATCAGGGTCTGCAAGAAAAATGTCTACTATGCTGATGACATCCCTGTTTGACATAAATACAAGATGTTGTCCATCAGGACTAAGTGATGGTGAGATATTCAATCGGCCTGCATTATTGGTAGAAAAAATTTTCTCTCCTGCAACTTTCGTGTTTTTCTTTGCCAAATAAGGGCTGTACTGTTCTTTCAAGGATCTCTCCCACGCTTTTGAAAGCGCTTCAGGCTTCAATCCCAGAGTTAATTTCACCCCTCGCTGGTATCCATATTTTGCAGTATTTTTGAATAATGGCCTGATAATAGCATCTCCCCAATGGCTTGTTACAAAAGCCCAAAAAGAATGTCCGTACCTGTAAGGAAAATATTTGTATGGATTTCTGCTCATATCTTTGAGTGTGGGAATATCATCTTCTTCTACTGCATCTCTCATCCACATAGATGTAAGCATATCTGTCCTGCCGATTGACATATACTCTGCCATGCCTTCAACCATCCATAAAGGGAGGTTTCTTACGGAGCCCAATACCAAACTGTCTTCACTTTTTAACATGTTGTATTGGAACACATGAACAAGTTCATGCCCAATTACATGCGATGTTTCTTTATTTGATGCTAAATACGGAATGACCACTCGTGTACGCAACGCCTCTGTAACCCCGTGGGTCCCCGTGCTGATGAGGCTTTGAATAATGGTGTTTTGTTGAAAGTCAGCATGGTTATTGTAAACAATATATGGATTTTTCCCCGGGAATGTGTCTCTAAACACTTTCAAGTGCCTTTGATACCATAATTCACAAAGGTCTGCAACCTTTTTAACATTTTCTTCATTATTTAAATAATGATATATAGCAAAATTATCCGATTCCAGTATTTCAAATTCAAAATGCTCATATTGTACTTTATTTCTTCCAAAATATTGTGCATTTATAGATTGAAGCGATAAAACAAAGCAGCTTAAAAATAAAAGTGTATAATGATTTACTGCTCTAAAATTACTTTTTATCATTTTTTTCCTAAAATTCTAATCCTTTATTAATTTTTTATTCATCATTCACAGGCAAAGAAAATGAAAACTTTGAACCTTTTCCTGCACTGGATTCCACCCAAATTTCACCACCTAAAAGTTCAACCAAATGCTTTGAAATTGATAATCCCAGTCCTGTTCCGTAATAGTCTTTCCCCGGCATTTCAGCATAATGGTGAAAGCGTTTAAAAATCTGTTCATGTTTATCTTTATCAATTCCTATGCCAGAATCTTTTATATAAATAATTATTTTTTCGTCGGATTCAACAAAATACCCAACCTCAATCTCTCCTTTATTGGTAAATTTAATGGCATTTGTGAGTAGGTTTGAAATAATTTGTTTTAACCTGACTTCGTCGCTTTTGATCGTAAAAAAATTATCTTTAACTTTATTTATCGTTAATTCAACTTGTTCATTATTAACCCTTTTATTTTCCGTTTCATAGTGAGTGTATAATTCATCAAATATTTTATTCAAATAAAATCTGGTTCTGTGAATTTTCATCTCATTTGATTCGATCTTCGATACATCAATAATATCATCAATGAGTTTTAATAATGTTTTGCCATTGTTTTTGATGTATTGAATATATGTCTTTTTTTCTTCTTCTTCAAGATCATTATCATCGAGCAAGTCCGAAAATCCAAGAATAGCATTCATGGGTGTTCTGATTTCATGCGACATATTAGCCAAAAATGCAGATTTCAACCGATCCGATTCTTCCGCTTGCTGTTTGGCTTTTGCAAGTTTTTTTTCTACTATGATTTGCTCGGTTATATTTCTTGTAATCCCCACTGTCCCCATTATTGTTTTTTGCCTTTTGTCTACAATCGGAACTTTTGTAGCTGAATACCAATTAGTTTCTCCGTGTTCATTGATTCTGTTTTCAATTTTATTGATGAGTGGGGATCCGGTATTAATGATTTTCTGTTCATCATTAAATGCTTCCAAAGCATCCTCTTTCCTAAAATAATCAAAATCTGATTTTCCAATGGCTTCCGAAGGATCAGATATTCCTATTTCGTCTGCTTTTGACTGATTGATACGGGTAAAGCGTGAATGCGTATCTTTAAAATAAATAGTATCAGGTATGCTGTCCATCAATGTTTGCAATAAATCTTTTTCTTTTCCTAATAATATTCTGGCTTTCCTTTGTGATTTTTCGCGAAGCAAAATGTACAAAAAGATCAGCAATACAGTTATTACAAAATAATAAAAACAGAAAGAATTATTAAGCAGCAAAAGAAAAAAAGGGCCTTGCAAATACCGAATATGCATGCTCTGCTTTGTAGGTTTTATATGTAAATATACATGTAGCAATGCTTACAGTTTAATGAGTGTTTATAGACAGACTTTAAATAATATTAATATAGTGTATACAATTGCAAATTGATTTCAATAAAAATAAATTCAATCTTCAAATATACAATATATCAAATATTAAATTTAAATAATTTATTTACAAATTACAAGTAACAAGCTAATTTAAAAACAGAGGGACAAGGTCAAGTACTGTAAAAATTGCAAAAATACTGCTGGCAAGGCTGTTTGAGACGAAAAATGCAATGCTTATTTTTTTGAAATAATTTGGCTTGATGATAATATGCTGATAAAAAAGCAGGACAGAAAAAATCACGGCCCCTGTCCAGTACAAAATTCCAAAATCTGCATAATATCCTGTATATATTATCAACAACACACATATAAAATGAAGCAAATTGGAAACAATGAGCGCATTTTTTTGTCCTATTTTTGCCGGAATAGACTTGATCGAATGTGTTTTGTCAAATTGTTCATCTTGTAAAGAATAAATGATATCAAACCCGCTAACCCAAAAGATAACAATGATTGAAAACAATACCGGCAACAGGTCAAACATTCCTGTTACTGCCAGGTATGCTCCAATGGGAGCCAACGACAATCCCAGTCCCAATACAAAATGCCCCAAAATGGTGTGTTTTTTTACAATATTATATCCTAATACTATGACCAAAGCCACAGGTGAGAGGAAAAAAACCATTGAATTAATGAAAAATGTGGTTCCAATAAATAAAAGGCTGTTAATTATTACAAAAAACAACACAGCACCTGGTTGAAGCAAGCCTCTTGGAAGTTCTCGCCCGGATGTCCTCGGATTTTCTTTATCCGTGTTCCTGTCTATATACCTGTTGAATGCCATGGCAGCATTCCGTGCAAATACCATACATAGTAAAACAAACAATAGCAATTCCCACTGAATTTCTGCATTGGTACGGTATAAGGCAAGAAAAAATCCAATGACTGCAAAAGGCATTGCAAAAAGTGTATGCTCAAATTTTATGAGTGAGATGTATTTTTGGACAGAACCGGAAGTGTTTGTCATCTGTTTATTTTTAATGATTGCTCATTGCAAAAGTCGTACGAGAAAATAAAACAAATAGGCTGTTAATACCTGTTTAATAACGACTTATATATTTCATAATTTTCCTGGTCAAAAACTACAAAAAATATTTTTTGAATATTGTCTTCTTTATCAAGAAATAATTTTGATGTATTAATCGCGATCTCTGCTGCTTTTTCCTTTGGAAAATGATATACTCCTGTACTGATGCATGGGAAAGCAATGGTCTGAATAGCATGTTTTACAGCTAATTGCAAACTATTGACATAACATTTTTCAAGCAAGGTTGTTTCATTATTTTTCCCACCGTTCCAAACAGGGCCAACTGTATGAATCACATATTTTGCAGGAAGTTGATAGCCTTTTGTTATTTTTGCTTCGCCGGTGTTGCAGCCTCCAAGTGTTTTGCACTCTTCAAGCAGTTTTTTTCCTGCAGCACGGTGAATGGCACCATCTACTCCTCCTCCTCCGAGCAGACTCTTATTAGCTGCATTGACTATGGCATCAACGGTTAATTTTGTAATATCACCCTGAATAAGTTCTATGTTTTTCATATGTTTATATTTTGTTTTTCAATGGTCATATGGAGCTCGCCATGATTTTAATTTATTGACTTTGTGCAATATAACCAAATACTTTGTAATCATACTCGTGTGTGTCAAAAAAAATGTCATGGCTCGGTTCATTGCATTCATTTCTTGTGTCTCAAATTTTTTACCTTATTTTGGCATCCATCTCTTTTTCAAACACATTCATTAACTTGTTCATGATCTTATCCACCTCTTTATCTGTTAATGTTTTGTTTTCTTTTTGAAATGTAAAGCTTACAGCATATGATTTATTGTCTTTCCCTATCTTTTCGCTTTCATAAATATCAAATAAGGTAATGTCTTTCAATATACTTTTTTCTGTCTGAAATGCTAGTTCTTTAATTTGCTGGTATTTGATATTTTTATTTAATAGTAATGACAAATCTCTTTTTACCTCCGGGTATTTAGGGACTTCTTTATATGTAATGAATTTCCCTTCAAGCAATTCCAAAATATTATACCAATGTATGTCTGAAAAATATACATCCATGGATTCGATTTCAAACATCTCCAAAATACTTTTTTTAATTTTCCCAATTTCAGCAATCCGCTTGTTATTATAAGTATATTGGAGTGCTTCTGAAAAAATATCCGATTCAAATTCATGCAGTTCATATTTCAAATCAAACAAACCCAGGCGCCCCAAAATGAGTTCGGAATATGCTTTTGCATGAAAGAAATCTGATGGTTTTTGTTTTGTGATCCAGTTTGGAATGTCATGATCACCACTTAAAAACAATCCTAAATGCAATCTTTCGCGGTAATCAGCTAAAGGTTCTTTTGAGGTACTACCATCAGCAGGAATATAAGCATAACAATTCCCGAATTCATAGAGTTTTAAATCAGGGTTTTTATGTTTTATATTATGTGATATGGTTTCCAACCCTCCAAATAATAATGTTTGCCGTAGAACATTGAGATCACTGCTTAACGGATTTACCACCGGTACACATTGTGTTTGGGGATATGATGATAAATGATCATAATATGCTGATTTCGTAAGTGAATTGACCATTATTTCATTGAAACCATTTGATGTAAGCAAATGCGAAATATTGTTTTGTATTTCTTCAGCTTCCAAAGGGGCAGCAAAAGATAAGTTGGCATTGAGTTTTTCAGGTGCTTCAATATTGTTATATCCATAGATTCTCAATATTTCTTCTATCACATCTGCTTCTCTTGTTACATCCACCCTGTAAGGTGGCACTTTAAGTTCAATGGCCTCATCTGTTTCGTTTATTATTTCGAAGTCAAGATCTATAAGAATTTGTTTGAATGTATTAACCGGAATTTTCTGTCCAATGAATTTATTCAACTGCAAAACAGATAATTGAACATGCTGAGGTTGTATTGGATTCGGATATTCATCAATGATTTCGGAAGCAATGGTTCCTCCTCCAATTTCTTTCATAAGCAACGCTGCCCGCTTGAGGGCATAAAGCGTATTTTCAGGGTCGGCACCCCGTTCAAAACGAAATGAAGAGTCGGTGCTAAGCCCATGACGTTTGGCTGTTTTGCGGATATACACCGGATTAAAATAAGCGCTTTCTATGAATACATCCTTTGTTTCACGGGTTACTCCGGAATCCATTCCGCCGAATATCCCGGCCATGGCCATTCCTTTCTCTGCATTGCATATCATCAGGTCGTCAGGTGTAAGTTTTCTGTTTACTTCATCCAGTGTTATAAATTCAGTATTCTGAGGCAAACATTTAACATATATCTTATTTCCTTTGATTTTTGCCATGTCAAATGCATGCAACGGTTGTCCGGTCTCATGCAATACATAATTTGTGATGTCTACAATATTATTGATAGGATTCAGGCCTATTGCCTTAAGTCTGTTCTGAAGCCATTTGGGCGACTCCTTTACTTCTACATCAGCGATGCACACTCCTGCATATCTTGGACATGCCTGAGGTTCTTCTATGATTACTTCTGCTTTTATTTTCTGTTCATCAGGAACAAAATCATCAACAGCAGGTTTATGAAGGGTTGCTTGTTGATTTTGTTGATGCAATGCAGCAGCCAAATCCCTGGCTACACCAATATGTGAAGCTGCATCTATCCTGTTGGGTGTTAGATCAATATCGAAAACGATATCTTCTTCTATATTAAAATATTCTTTTGCAGGTGTGCCGGGAACAGCATCCGGGTTCAATTCCATAATGCCATCATGACTGGTTCCCATACCAATCTCATCTTCGGCACAAATCATTCCCTCTGATGTTTCCCCGCGCAGTTTGGCTTTTTTTATTGTTAGTTGTTCTTCTCCTTTATATAACACCGTGCCCACTGTGGCCACAGGGACTTTTTGTCCTGCTTTTACATTTGGTGCTCCACATACAATGGGAACAATCTTTTCATTTCCGATATTTACTTTTGTAACCGAAAGTTTATCAGCCTGTGGATGTTTTTCACAATGAATCACCTCTCCAATGACCACTCCTTCCAAACCTCCTTTTACAGGAGAATATGTTTCAAGGCTTTCGACTTCAAGCCCGGTGTTGGTCATAATCTCTGATAATTCTTCAGGTGGTAAATCTGTATTAAGATACTGCTTCAGCCAATGATATGATACCTTCATATACCCTTTTATTTGTTAATCTGTTTTAAAAGACAAAAGTAAATAAAATTTTTTTGCATCTTAAAAGTTTCTTTAGTGTATAATTTATAGCTTTGCAATTAGAATAAAAAAGACCTTAAATGTGAAAAAAGAAACGGAACGATTAATTTTAGCCACCAATGATGATGGATTTGATGCAAAAGGATTAAAAAATCTTGTAGATTCGCTTTCAGGATTTGGAAAAGTCGTATGTGTAGCTCCTGAAACGGCTTTTTCAGGAATGTCGCATGCAATCACTATCAATCATCCCATCCGTTTACATAAAATTAAAGACACTGAAAACTTAACAATCTATAAATGTTCGGGGACCCCTGTTGATTGTGTTAAAATAGCCCTGGATCAGATTCTTGACCGCAAACCAGACCTGCTGGTATCCGGCATCAATCATGGATCAAATGCTTCGGTAAGTGCAATTTACTCGGGCACCATTGCTGCTGCTCTCGAAGGAGGGATCAATGACATTGCTTCCATTGGTTTTTCATTGCTCAATCATTCTCCGCATGCAGATTTTTCTGCTGCCAATGTGTATGTCAAAAAAATCATCAACAAAGTCATTCAGACAAACCTTCCGAAAGAAATTTGTTTGAATGTTAATTTTCCTAATGTGCCACTGGAAAAAATAAAAGGCATCCGAAGCTGCAGGCAGACAAAAGGATTATGGATTGAAGAATTTGATAAACGCATTGATCCCGGGAAAAGGGAATATTACTGGCTGACAGGCAGTTTCCGCAATGATGAACACGATGCTGAGGACACTGATGAATGGGCATTGAAGCACAATTATGTTTCGGTCGTGCCATTGCATAGCGATTTAACAGCATACAGGGCGCTTGAACACATGAAACACTGGACATGGAATGATGAATGATTTTAACATTAAACACCTATAAATATGAGCAAATTTTCAAAATTCGATTCATTACTGGTTGGCATTATCACAGGGCTGTTGGTACCCCTCATATCATTTTTTATATTTTACCAGGTACAATTGGAACCATATGCCCGAAATGAATATTTATTAGAAGCCATATTCAAAACAGCTATACTTGGTAAAATTCTTTCACTTTGCATTTTTCCAAACCTGGTGCCTTTTTTTATTTTTATCTGGATGAATTTTATGCGTGCCGCAAGAGGCGTTTTGTCTATAACCGTTTTCCTGGCTATTGCAAGTGCTGTGATGAAATTTGCGATGTAAATGACTTTAGACATAAATACATTATGCTCTCAGGGCAAACAACATTCTGTCCGGCACCTTATTAAAATTATTGGTTCTACCACGAATTTAATGGTAACTTGCAATTTGTTTATATATAGTTGAAC
>CAZJWE010000122.1:0-4027 GCA_964549265.1 uncultured Bacteroidales bacterium
TTTTTCCAACCCCCATAAATAAATCGCAAATTACCATTAAATTCGTGGTAGAACCGATATTTTTTTAAACGAATCAATATGAATGTTTATTTTTATTTATTTTGTAAAATATATAAATTTAAATAATTTTGCTTTTTAATTTTAAGAAATATTAAATTATTATACAACGTGGATATATTCGACAAAATAAAATCAGGAAAAGGCCCTTTAGGAAAATATCAGGAACGAGCACACGGATATTATATGTTTCCAAAACTGGAAGGTGAGCTCCACCCGCATATGACATTCAATGGCAAAGAAGTATTAAACTGGAGTTTAAACAATTATTTGGGATTAGGCAATCATCCTGAAGTCCGGAAAGTAGATGCTGAAGCTTCAAAGGAATGGGGATTGGCCTATCCAATGGGAGCACGTATGATGTCGGGGCAAACCACAAAGCATGAAGAATTAGAAAAACAATTAGCAGATTTTGTTGGAAAAGAATCATGTTACTTGTTAAATTATGGATATCAGGGAATGACTTCAATCATAGATACATTAGTGTCTAGACATGATATTGTTGTATATGATTCAGAAGCTCATGCTTGTATTATTGATGGTTTGCGTATGTTAATGGCAAAGCGTTTTGTATTTCAACACAATGACATGGATAACCTTGAAAAACAATTGATTCATGCAACGAAGCTGGCAGAAAAAAACGGTGGCGGCATTCTTGTTATCACCGAAGGAGTATATGGGATGGCCGGAGATTTAGCCAAGTTAGACAAAATCATTGAATTAAAAAGAAATTATAATTTCCGTTTATTGGTAGATGATGCACATGGGTTTGGCACAATGGGCAAAACCGGTGCCGGTACCGGTGAACATTTTGGAGTGCAGGATGAAGTAGATGTTTATTTCAGCACTTTTGCAAAAGCCATGGCAGGAATTGGTGCGTTTGTAGCCAGTGATAAAGAAATAATTGATTATTTAATGTACAATATGCGATCCCAGATTTTTGCAAAATCACTTCCAATGCCAATGGTAGTAGGTGGAATAAAACGCCTGGAACTATTAAAAAAAGAAAAATCATTAAGGGGAAATTTATGGCAGGTTGTAAATCATTTACAGGAAGGATTGCGTGCAAAAGGTTTCAATTTAGGTAATACTGAATCGCCTGTTACACCTGTAATCTTAAAAGGTGGGGTACCGGAAGCAACACAAATCACATATGATCTACGCGAAAATTATGGCATTTTCTGTTCTATTGTTGCATATCCTGTGGTTCCCAAAGATATCATTATGCTCAGGGTTATACCCACGGCAGTGCACACACTCAAAGATGTGAACCGGACCATTGAAGCATTTTCTGAAGTTAAATCAAAATTAAATAACGGGGAATATTTGAAGGAGATGGCAGAGATGAATCTTTCGAATGAATAGGCAAATTCGTATCTGTCTCTTATGTAACTACTTTTCCAACGTTTAATATCTGTAGGGAAAGGATGAGTTAATTATGGGGAGAGGTAGATTGAAAACGTGGGTCTGTTTTTTTAGAAGTTAGAATTTAGAAGTTAGAAGGGTTGATTCGGGGTTCTTTCCCATCTCCTCTTCTGTATTTCTTCTTGAAGCTCTTCTTCCGTTTTTTCACTTTACACTTTTAAAAGGTATATTTTGTTGTGTTAATTGGGTGGAGTGTTGTTTGACACTTTGTTTTTCGGATTAAAAAATTAACACTCTCTATGACATAGTCATGATAATCAAATAGTTATTTTCAGGTTTGTGTTTTTTTTATAATGAGGGGCTATAAACTCAGGGTTCAAACATTTTTATAGTTGCACCATTAAAAAAATTGTTGCACTTCCTTTTTCAAATAGCGTATAGCAGCTGCTGTTGGTTTTTGATCCATTTCCATTACTTTTTCCAGAATGGACTTGCTTAAATTAAAAGAAGGGCTGTCTGGTTTAACTGTTCCGGCAGTAGTATTGATCAATTTAATAATCATTTCTTTTGTTTTCACAATCAATTGCCATGCTTCGGGTGAGACATATAATTGCTGGGCAAAATTATGTTCAAATTCAGCTCTTACGGTGCTAAGCAACAATGCTTGAAACTGATTGCTTTTGATCCCCTGTTTATGCAACCTCTTAATCATTGATTCCGGTGAAATACGCTCAAGGAAAAGGATACAACGTTCATACGCCTGCAACCTGACCCGTTGAATATATTTTTGGTTATTTACAAGGATCTCATGTTTTTTATTTTCTTTTTCTTTTTTAATAAAAGAACGCAATATCAAAAAAGCTGTGAGAAAAACGATAATTGCAGGTAAAGTATATTTTAAAACTTCCAGTATTTCATTCATCTGTTTATTTTTTTATTCTTTATTTCAAGGTTATTACTAATGACACGAATTAACAAAACATATGAAATTTATTGCTTTGTTGCATTCAATACGTCTGTGAGGCTTTGTTTTAATTGACTCCGTTCATCTTGATTTAATGCTGAAATACTAACCGGGGGATATTTGGCCACTCCTTTTTTTAAACGCTGAATCAGTATCAAATGTTCTTTCAAATTAAAAAAAGATTTTTGAGTCTCAAATTTCACAAATTCTCTCTTAGGTATTTCTATAGACTTGTATCCTTTTGATATGGAGCGAAGTGAATAATACCTTAAAATAATTTTGCCATTTTCATCTGTATAATAAATGTAATTCATATCAAGTATGTGGAAGTATAAAAAAATTAATATATAAATTAAAACAACCACAAGTGCAATATAATTTTTATTGATTCCTGTAAGGGGTTCTACAAATCCCCCAACATAAACCACTAATAACAGAGCTACGAAAATTATTGTTAAAAACAATTTTCTAAGTTTTACCTTGATTGCTTTCTGTGTAATATCAATTTCCATATTTTTAAAATATTAATTAAATGATGTGTTATTAACAAATATCTTACCATTTTTATCTATAATTATTCATTTCGTGTTTGTCTTTAATATATAACTAAAAATAATTAAAATATTCGATTTTGGATTTTGGATTTTAAAAATAATAATTTTTTAATCATCCACAAAAAATATATTCATTATATCCGTTTTTTAGAGATAATTGGGAAATAAAAAAAACGAGGTTATTATCTTTAATAAATAACCTCGTTGATGATTAAAGAATGACTTACCAATAACATCTACCTGACAATCAGGCTCTTTCTTTCTTTTTGATCATTGGATATTATTTCCATTAAATAATATCCGGTGTTCATTTCTTCAATTTCTAATACAGGAATGGTAAATGTGTTGGAATTGAATGTTCCTGAATACAATTTCATTCCTGTTACATTGTATATGCATACCTTTACATTGTTAATATTTCCATTCAAAACAATGTTTACTTCACTTCCGTCATTGGGGTTAGGAAAAATATTGACATCGGATAGCCTTGCATTCAAATCATTCATTCCAGTAATTCCATTAGTTGACTCAAAATGAGCTGTAAGGGTAAAATCATGATCCATGGTAATATCCTGGCGGTATACACTATCCGATACGCTGGCGTCTCCTGTCCAGTTTACAAACTTATAATCATCATCGGCAATGGCTATAATATTCACCTCTGTTCCTTCAAGGTATTCTGCCTGGTCAGGGGTTTTTTTAACGTATCCATTGTTTGCTGTGATATTAAGGGTATAAGTAGGATAGGCTCCAAAGTTTGCTGTAATGGTGTAATTATCATCCATGGTAACAGTCACAGGATTTACAGAATCGGTAATGCCACCTGTCCAATCACTGAAATAATATTCTTCGGAAGCAGGGGTTGCAGTTAATTCTACTTCTGTACCTGTATTATAAGTGCCTCCTCCGGGGAATAATTGAACACTTCCATTGGTTGCTTCTATGTTTAAATCAAATGTTGAAATTACACTGAATTCACCACGTGCTGTTATATCTGAGTTCATGGTGACTTCTTTGGGATTTTCACTGCCTGTTACATCTCCGCTCCACTGGTTGAATTCAGCTCCTAATACATCTTCGGCTTCGA
>CAZJWE010000122.1:4127-10179 GCA_964549265.1 uncultured Bacteroidales bacterium
ATATATAAAGCCCCGGCATCTGCTATTGTATTATTAAAAACTTTAAGAAAACTGCATGCATTCAATTGTATAGGTCTGTCAACATTATATATCACATTATGGTCAACGATTAAATCTCCGAGGTGGTAGTCTAAATATTCTCCAAGATTGTTTTCGTCTTCTATGAAATCTCCATAATCCAGGTAAATACCAATTTGTAAATGTTCTGGAGCATTGTATAAAATATTATGGTCTATTCTCAATCCGTTTTTACTACGAGCACCATCAATAATGCCACAATCATAAGCACGTGCAAGGCAATTATAGAGTACATTATGGTGTATCCGGGCTATACCGGGGGTTAATTCAGACTCATCTTTATTAATGCTTCTTATGCTAATACCGGCATGGGGGGTATTATAAATGGTGTTATATGCTACGATATGATCTACGGTAACAGCATTTCGTTGACCAAAATTTACTGCACCTGATTCTGTAACATTATAGTTCACATCATGGATAAAACAATTTAATAATTTATTCCCTTTTCCTATGATAGATACTGCAGATGCAGAACTATACACAATCGTACTGTTTTTTAATACATTATTTGTCCCGGAAAGAATAATTCCCGAGCGTCCGCTCCATTGCATCTGCCAGTCGCCAGAACAGTCATAGCTATGTGTCACGTATTTTACATTCAAATTATCCAGAACATTCCCACTGGCGTTTGATAAATCTAATCGGCCAAAAAAATTATTATCCGTTGTGATGGAGGTAGCAAAAAGTGTTAAATCTTTAATGGTCACGTTGCTAAAAACATCATTAGCATCCGGCCTGAAAGCATACGGATATTTTTTGGCTTCCACCAGATTACTTCCTCCCAAGCTGGATGCAGGTGCTCCTCCGTCAGGCATTTTCACATAAAGAGTAGAACCATCTTTCCACCATTCGCCATTGGAAAGCAATGCAGAAACCCCTCCTGATGCGGCCACTGCCGAAGGTGTAGGATTGAATAAATAATACCGGCTACCATTCCCTATATGCCAGTTGCCACATAATTTATAGCGGCCTGAACCTCCTGCCCTGGTTCGGATTTTGCCATCTACAATTTCTTTTATGTCCCCTGACCATCCTTGTCCGTCCAACTTGCATTCGGGATTGGAAAGATTGATCCAGATATCTGCACCTTCCCATCGGGTTGTGTCTTCATCTTCAAAGTCAAAGTCTGTAATTTCGCCTGTATTTAGGTTTATTTCCTCAACACCATCCATCTCAGACAGGGTAGGTTTCATCACAAAATCATCGCTTGTTTGGTTTGGCCAGCGGGCAAAATAGATCATTTCCCCATCCACAAAAATCTGGTTTGTCTGGTCACCTTCAGAAATGTCCCAGTCCATGGTGGTACTGTAAACTCCATCTCCCTCGTCTGTCCAGATCAACAATGGCTCTGTGCCATTGATTACCACGCTGTCTGTACCGTTGCATTGTATGGTAATGCCGTCTGTGGAAATTCGTACCTCTTCCCGGTACGTTCCTTCATGAATTACAATAACATCCCCGGAACTGGCTGCATTTACTGCTGCCTGAATTGTAGCATACGTTTGTCCTGATCCTACATGTAAATCTGCTGCGTTTAAAGAAATGCATGATATCAAAAACAAGAGACTCAATATTATTTCTTTGCATTTACTTAGTTTATTTCTTTCCATAATAATTTTATTTTTTATTTGTTAATTGAAATTATTTGCAGATAGCTTATTCGCTAGTTAAACCATTAATAATGGCATTATTAAAAAAACACATCAACATATATAGTAAAAGATAATCAAATATATCTTATTCTTTGTTTTAAAAAAAAAATTGACGAACTTTTTTTTTGACATCAGGAACCGCACAGTTCCTGATGTCAAAAAAAGTTCGTCAAGTCAAAAAATTTGTCATGGCTCGGTTCATATTATAAAAAAAAGAGGCTGCTTTCTTATGAAAACAGCCTCAAAGAACATTGGAATTGCTAACTCTTTTTATCTAATCAAATCCATTATTTAACTTTATGAATTTTAATTAATAATCAACTTACGCCGTGCTTTTTGGCCTTGAGTTGAGATTTCTATTAAATAATATCCGCTTTCGATTGCGTCTATACTAGATAAAGGAATGGTAAATGTATTGGTTTGGAATATCTCTGAATACAGTTTGGCTCCTGTTAAGCTATAAATACATACATTTACGGCTTCGCTGCTATTTAAAGTAATCGTTACTTCTTCGCCGCCATTTGGATTTGGATACAGATTCAATCCCGGAATACCTGCAGTTACATCATCAATTCCAATTGTTGATACAAAATGAGCTGTAAGAGTAAAATCATGATCCATGGTAATATCCTGGCGGTATACACTATCCGATACGCTGGCGTCTCCTGTCCAGTTTACAAACTTATAATCATCATCGGCAATGGCTATAATATTCACCTCTGTTCCTTCAAGGTATTCTGCCTGGTCAGGGGTTTTTTTAACGTATCCATTGTTTGCTGTGATATTAAGGGTATAAGTAGGATAGGCTCCAAAGTTTGCTGTAATGGTGTAATTATCATCCATGGTAACAGTCACAGGATTTGCAGAATCGGTAATGCCACCTGTCCAATCACTGAAATAATATGCTTCGGAAGCAGGGGTTGCAGTTAATTCTACTTCTGTACCTATATTATAAGTGCCTCCTCCGGGGAATAATCGAACACTTCCATTGGTTGCTTCTATGTTTAATGCAAATGCTGAAATTACACTGAATTCACCAAGTGCTGTTATATCTGAGTTCATGGTGACTTCTTTGGGATTTTCACTGCCAGTTACATCTCCGCTCCACTGGTTGAATTCAGCTCCTAATACATCTTCGGCTTCGATAGCAAATACTTCGCCCTCACGAATTGGCCCGTTGCCGGGATAAACTTTTCCTCCATTGTCTGCAGATAAGTTAAGTTCATACGTGGTGATTGGTGTGGTAGTAGCCCCTGCTGTCCATTTGGTTTTACCATATTCATAGGCACCGATATCAGGGGCGCTTCCATTTACCAATCCATTATAAGGAGTCACATTGGCGCCGCTGTCAATAGCTTCTACAGCATTGGATGTTAAGGTAAAGTCTCCATTGGCAGCATCTGTAAAATAATTATTATCCATGGCTGTATTTGTGCTGAGATTATGTGTCATCACAGCTTGGTCTCCAAAATCGTCGGGAATGCCAATATTGTTTTGGATATAGACTACGGTATCTTCAAGATGTACACCACCTATATATAAAGCCCCGGCATCTGCTATTGTATTATTAAAAACTTTAAGAAAACTGCTTGCATTCAATTGTATGGGTCTGTCAACATTATATATCACATTATGGTCAACGATTAAATCTGCGGGGTAGTAGTCTTCATCAAGATCTCCATAATCTAGATAAATTCCAATGTGCAAATGTTCAGGGGAGTCATAAAGTATATTATGATCAATTCTCAATCCGTTTTTACTACGAGCACCATCAATAATGCCGCAATCATAAGCACGTGCAAGGCAATTATAGAGTACATTATGGTGTATCCGGGCTATACCGGGGGTTAATTCAGACTCATCTTTATTAATGCTTCTTATGCTAATACCGGCATGGGGGGTATTATAAATGGTGTTATATGCTACGATATGATCTACGGTAACAGCATTTCGTTGACCAAAATTTACTGCACCTGATTCTGTAACATTATAGTTCACATCATGGATAAAACAATTTAATAATTTATTCCCTTTTCCTATGATAGATACTGCAGATGCAGAACTATACACAATCGTACTGTTTTTTAATACATTATTTGTCCCGGAAAGAATAATTCCCGAGCGTCCGCTCCATTGCATCTGCCAGTCGCCAGAACAGTCATAGCTATGTGTCACGTATTTTACATTCAAATTATCCAGAACATTCCCACTGGCGTTTGATAAATCTAATCGGCCAAAAAAATTATTATCCGTTGTGATGGAGGTAGCAAAAAGTGTTAAATCTTTAATGGTCACGTTGCTAAAAACATCATTAGCATCCGGCCTGAAAGCATACGGATATTTTTTGGCTTCCACCAGATTACTTCCTCCCAAGCTGGATGCAGGTGCTCCTCCGTCAGGCATTTTCACATAAAGAGTAGAACCATCTTTCCACCATTCGCCATTGGAAAGCAATGCAGAAACCCCTCCTGATGCGGCCACTGCCGAAGGTGTAGGATTGAATAAATAATACCGGCTGCCGTTCCCGATATGCCAGTTGCCGCATGATTTATAACGGCCTGCACCTCCTGCCCTGGTTCGGATTTTGCCATCTACAATCTCTTTTATGTCCCCTGACCATCCTTGTCCATCCATTTTACATTCGGGGTTTGAAAGGTTGATCCAAATATCTGCATCTTCCCATCGGGTTTCGTCTTCATTTTCAAAGTCAAAGTCTGTAATTTCGCCAGTATTTAGGTTTATTTCCTCAACACCATCCATCTCAGCCATGGCAGGGTTCATCACAAAATCATCGCTTGTTTGGTTTGGCCAGCGGGCAAAATAGATCATTTCCCCATCCACAAAAATCTGGTTTGTCTGGTCACCTTCAGAAATGTCCCAGTCCATGGTGGTACTGTAAACTCCATCTCCCTCGTCTGTCCAGATCAACAATGGCTCTGTGCCATTGATTACCACGCTGTCTGTACCGTTGCATTGTATGGTAATGCCGTCTGTGGAAATTCGTACCTCTTCCCGGTACGTTCCTTCATGAATTACAATAACATCCCCGGAACTGGCTGCATTTACTGCTGCCTGAATTGTAGCATACGTTTGTCCTGATCCTACATGTAAATCTGCTGCGTTTAAAGAAAAGTATGAAACTAAAAACAAGGCCATTAATATCACACCCTTCCTTTTTCTTTGGCTCTTTCTCTTCATAATTGATTAAAAATTAGTTTATAAGTTATTAATTAGTTTGTTAAATAATGTTGATATCCGACCATTTTTAGGTGTAAATAAATAAAGACATTTGAGATGTATCTTTATTCGTTTGAAAAATATCAACATAAGAAAAATAAGGCAATAACATGCCTTATTGTGTAAATATACAATATTTAGAGTAATTTTCATAATTTATTCTCTATTTTTTATACTTTTAATGGCTGCTCATTTTAATATTTATTACATCTCATTACGTTAAAAAATATGGATTATGACAAAAAATAATACAACTAAAAAAAAGACTGCTTTTCCAAAACCAACTATTATCATAAGCAAATGTATTGAATATGATCATTGTAGATACAATGGACAAATGATCCAAAATGAGCTTGTCAAAAAACTCCAAAAACATGTGAATTTTGTTCCTGTATGCCCTGAAGTTGAAATCGGACTGGGAGTACCCCGGAATCCGGTAAGGCTTGTTTTCACAAACCACCGGTTACAATTAATACAACCCTCTACAGATACAAACCATACACAAAGCATGTATGATTTTTCATCTTCTTTTTTGGAACAACATGAAAGCATTGACGGTTTTTTGCTAAAATATAAATCTCATTTGTTAAGTTGTATGAAAGCTACTCCAAAGCGTTCTTCTATGATTAATGTAATAGAACATATGTTTGGCTTTTTTAAAACAACATTATCTTTCGATGAAAAACAATTCTTCTTTGATTCAATAACATTATATAAAGAAGAGAGAATCCCGCTATCATCATTGATTATGATCATAAAGACATGGGCATTAAAAGAGAAGCTGGATTATTTGCTTCAACAATCAATATTACAACCATATCCTAAAGAACTGCTTGAATTAAGTGATTCCGGAAAAATCCTGAATCTGTAAACAACGAAGGGTTTTCCCATAACCATAGACAGACACCAACTAGAGTCTGTGTATGGTACTACCCTTATTTTAGTGGTTAAA
The DNA here is from genome assembly GCA_964549265.1 of uncultured Bacteroidales bacterium. GTDB lineage: Bacteria > Bacteroidota > Bacteroidia > Bacteroidales > JBBRXJ01 > CAYMKE01. The sequence continues at coordinate 10,050 of CAZJWE010000122.1, forward strand.
TATTTTTACAGGGCCTAAAATACTGTTTAAATATAGTTGAAAATGTGGTTTATATGTGGTTTATATGTGGTTTATATGTGGTTCAATATAAAATTAATCGTTTTGAAAGAACACAACATATAAACTACGT
>CAZJWE010000123.1:0-10075 GCA_964549265.1 uncultured Bacteroidales bacterium
CTGAAAATCATGGTTCAGACAATGAATGAAATAATATAAAATTTACATGTCCAGGTGAATTAGCCCCTTAAACCAGGGTGCCGGAATAACTGTTTTTCGAGGCGAAGAACATGGCCACATTTTTCTATTGCTCCCGAAAATCCATTTACAAACGCTCAATTTAATTTTGTTATCTGCCTGTTTTTTATATATTTGCATGAACCAAAAAAGATGTTATGTTTATTTATGCCTATATGGCGTGTATGAGGACAATTGGTGTTGTTGACTTGTTTAGCAAAAATGCAAGTAAACCGTTAGTTAATTGGTTGGTTCGCTATAATTTTGTAACTTTGAAAAAAATGAATAATGGGATTAGCAATAACAAATAGAACAATTGAAAAATATTTTAGCTTTTTATCAAGGTTAGATAATCGATCAAAAAAGAAATTAATTATTAAGCTGACCGAATCAATTGAGGATAAAGAGAAGACAGAGATAAATATGAGAGACTTATATGGTGCATGGCAGGATTCAAGGGAATCAGATGAAATTATTAAAGAAATTAAGAATGCCAGAGTTGAAAAACGAGATAATATTGAATTATAATGAATTATCTTTTTGATACAAATATTTGTATTCATTTTTTTCGTGGAAAATTTGGAGTGATTGAAAAAATAGAATCTACTAGGCCAGAAAATTGTGCAATTTCAGAGATAACTTTGGCAGAACTTGTATTTGGAGCTGAAAACAGCGAAAATCCCCAGAAAAATCATGGTTTGATTGAACTACTAACAGATATAGTTACAGTTCTTCCAATTTATGATTCAATAATAACTTATGGAAAAGAAAAGGCAAGACTTAGAAAACTTGGTACAATGATAAGTGACTTTGATTTATTAATTGCTTGCACAGCAGTGGAAAAAGATTTGATTTTGGTAACCGAGAACATACGTGAGTTTGAACGAATTTCAGGTATAAAAATTGAAAATTGGATTGACAGAAATAAATAATCACTTTTGCCCGTTTGTTGGACAATACCCGGTTAAAGAGCTACAGTGAGTTGAATACTTTTACGCGGCTTATTTGTTTGTTATTTCATTCATTTTAGCGCAATATATTCCCATCACTGCAAAAAAAGCTGCAAAACCCGGATCATGCCGGAGGATACTCCCGAAAATCCATTTACAAACGCTCAATTTAATTTTGTTATCTGCCTGTTTTTTATATATTTGCGTGAACCAAAAAAGATATTATGTTTATTTATGCCTATATAGTGTGTATGAAGAGAATTGGCGTTGTAGACTTGTTTGGGCAACATAAAATTGACCACTAACATGAAAATACGATTAATTTTATTGATTCTATTTATTCATAATGTTGTTTATGGACAAGAAACTCTGACTGGAACGGTATTAGATGAAAACAAATCACCTTTGATTGGGGCATATGTTTGCCAGGATTTTTCAGATAATTGTTCGATAACTGATAATTTTGGGGTTTTTCAATTAAGAATGAAGAAGGATAAACAGAACTGTTTAACTATTTCATATTTAGGATATAAACCGAAAAAGGTAATGATTTCAGATAGCGTTACTTCTCCAATAGCTATAAGAATGGAATTAGACTCGACTGATTGGTTTTCACATTCAAATAATTATAGGCAACGATTTGGCTCTTTTCTATTAACATCCGGAGTAGAAAGAATTAATGCTAGTTTTAATAATTATGATGAACTTAATCAAGAATATGTTGATATGTTCAATCAAATTGAATATTTAGTAATGCTAAATATAGCTGGATATTATCGTGATTTCTATGGAGCATTTGGATATGGAGGAAGTATTTATCCCTTTCCAAAGGAGATTGATTCTTTACAAACTCAGACACATCTTCAAAAAATTCATTTTAAATTTGGCTATGGTATTGCTTCAAATAATTTGAATTTCATATTTACACCCTATATTTCATTGGATAGATTAAGATACCGTTTGTTAACAAAAGAGGCAGATGACAAAGTTTCCTTAAGTAAATATTTTGATACTAAATACTATGATGTAAGATTTATTCAATGGATAGGGACTCTTGGATGGGATCTAGATGTAAGATTGTTTTCACGTAGAGACAGTTATTTAGTTAATTCAATATATTTAAGTATTGGTGCCGGATATTACATCAAACTTGGAAAACAACCTCTTATAGAATCCACAGGCAATACATTGACATCTACAGGGTACTTAGATTATGATAATTTATATCTTCAATGTAGCCTAAAATTATACATCTATGAATAATTTACGTTGCCCAATATCCAGAAATCTAATCGGTCTGCAAGACCCGGCGAGGATTCGTTTCGCTGATCTCGTCCTTCGGCCCCGGTTTTTGTGTTGAACTAAATCCCGGTCAATTTCCTATGTTTTTTTATGTTACAACACACAAAATCAAGAAATCAAACCAATCCTGCAAATCATGGTTCAGACAATGAATGAAATAATATAAAATTTACATGTCCAGGTGAATTAGCCCCTTAAACCAGGGTACCGGATTAACAGTTTTTCAAAATCTTATATGGGTGTCCCAGGAGAGTGCGGAAAACAGGACAAACACTATTTCCACAAAAATTGCAATAGTTACAAATAATCATGTTCGTGTGTCTCAAAATTTTTGTCATAGCTCGATTCATACATCCATCTCAATAATAGTTGCTCCGGTGCCTCCTGTACGAATGTCTTCATCTTTGAATGAGCTTACAAGTTCTTCCGACTGCAAATAATTTCTGATCACCTGCCGTAAAATTCCATTTCCCTTCCCGTGAATAATCCTCAGGTTTTCGACATGGTGTACAATAGCACTGTCAATGTGGTTTTTCACGATCTGTAATGCTTCATCGGCTCGTTTGCCCCGGATGTCAATTTCTTGTCTGAATTCAGTTTTAGCTTGTTGTGTGACAATATTGGTTTTTGTTTTACCGGGCAATGATTTTGTTAATCGTGTATATTCCTGTTCAGATATTTTTTCCAGTTTCTTTTTTTGTATTTCGGTTACCAGGTTGCCCATTTCAACTTTGGCCGTGGCTTTATGTAAGTGGAGTACCCTGCCTGCTGATGTCTGCCCTTTTATCTTCACCGGATCACCTTTGGCGATTTCTCCTGAGACAACGGGCTGTTCAGCTTGTGTATTTTTAGGCGGTTTTATGTTTTGTTCTAATTGAGAATTTAGTTTTTTGAATTTATTGTTTAGCAGATAGTCCTGTTCATGGATATCTCCGGTTGATTGCCTGATATGCTTGTCAAATTCGTTCCGTATTTTTTTAGTGCTTTCTTTTTCTGCATTGCTTTCTTTAATCTGGCGGATGGTGTTTTCAATTTTTTGATTGATTCCGGAAAGGATTTGGTCTGCCTTGGCATTTGCCTTGTCAAGTACTTCCCGGCGTAATTGCTTAGTGTTTTTTAATTCACGGTCATACTGATTGAGCAATGATTTTAATTTGTTTTCTTTTGCTGAGATTTCCCTTGTTTTTTGTTCAAAATATTGTTTGCTTTGGGTGATTTCTTTCAGGTTTTTGTCAAAATCCACATGTTCTTTGCCTGCTTTTTCTTTTGCTTTATTAAGCATGTGTTTGTCGAGTCCTATTTTAGATGCAATTTCAAAGGCAAATGAGCTGCCTGGGGTTCCGGTTTCTAAAATATATCGTGGCATTAATTTAACCGTATCAAACAACATGGCTGCATTATTGATGCCGTCTGTATTGGTGGCAAAATGTTTTAAGTTGCTGTAATGCGTTGTCATCACCCCATATGCTTTTTTTTCATTAAGCCCTTCAAGTATTGATTCAGCAATGGCTCCGCCTATTCGAGGTTCGGTACCTGCTCCGAGCTCATCAACAAGGGCCAATGTATGCCCGCTGGCATGTTCCAGGAAACTTTTCATGTGTAACAAATGGGAGCTATATGTGCTGAGGTCATTTTCCAACGACTGGTCGTCTCCAATATTCAGGAATATTTGCTCAAAAACACAGCATTTACTGCCTTCCCTGACCGGAATCAGTAGTCCACATTGAAACATGTATTGAAGCAGGCCCACTGTTTTCAGGCATACCGATTTACCACCGGCATTGGGCCCCGAAATCAACACCATCCTGTTTTGAGCATTCAGTTGAAAATCAAGGGGTACAGTCTTCTTTTGTTCTTTTTTATGCGTTAAATAGAGGAGGGGGTGTATTGCTTTTTTCCATTGCATATCCAACGATTGGTTTATGTCAGGAAGGTTGCCTCCAATCCGCAGGGCAAATAGTGCTTTGGCCCGTGCCAGATCTATTTCCCCTAAAATATTATAATTTTCATGCAGTTCAGGGATATATGGGCGGATAGCGTCTGCAAATGCTATAAGTATCTTAGTTATTTCTCTGTTTTCTGCAAATTTTAATTCTCTGATCTCATTATTCAGTTCTACAATTTCGGACGGTTCAATGTAGGTGGTTTGGCCGGTGGCAGATTCATCATGTATGTATCCTTTTATTTTTCGTTTTTGTTTTGAGTACACCGGGATTACAGTTCGTCCGTTGCGGATGGTTAATTGAGCCTCAGGCGTTACAATACCGTCTTTTTGTGCTTCTTTGAATAGCTTGTTAATGCGTGAGGATACATTGTTTTGTTTTTCATATAAAGAATTGCGAATGTTTTTGAGGGCAGGGGAGGCATTGTCTTTGATGTGTCCCTGATTGTTCAATAACCTGTTGATCCTGTCTTTAACAAAGTCGTGCACAACAATCCTGCGAATCATTTTTTTCAGATATGGGAATTGGTCCGGTTCTTTTTTTGCAAAAAAGGCTTTGATGGCTTTGATGGCAGATAAACTTTGCCGTAATTGAACAATTTCTTCAACAACAGGATATGTGCCTTCGGCTTTCAACTTGCTCAGTGCTTCTCTAAGATCAAAGTAATGGTCTGCCGGAAAATGATCTGCATGCAGGCATATCGTTTTGAATTCATCTACCTGTTTTAAATCTTGAAGAATGCATTCATGAGAGGAGGAAAAGTGAATGGCATCTACTTTTTCTTGTCCCATAACGCTGATGGCATGATCTTTTAACAAAACCCGTATTTTGTCAAATCCAATTTTTTCTTCAAAATTCTCCGGATAAATCATGTATGAAAACGCATTTTATTTTGTATTTGTCAAAGTTATTTAATTATTTGTCATATTCCAAAATTTAAACGTTTAAACAAGAAGCACAAAGCTGAAAGTAAGCTTTGTGCTATATCATTGAACTTGTTTTTATAGAGAGGTCAGAGGTCAGAATGCATTGGAACAAGCCCGGATCCACACTTCTAACTTCTTGAAAAAAGCTGAAAGTACACAAGTCCTGTATATGCAAGACGCATTCAATCCCAAATCACAAGCCCAATCAACTCAATCAACTATTTTACGCAGTATTTTTATCGTTTAACCCTTGCATTGCCTTCCCAGATACTCCATACCTGTTCTTCGTCGGCGGGTTGTGCATAATCTGTGAGCATTGTGGTTGCCAGGGCACCGCTGGCCCAGCCGAATTGCCCCCATTTTTCAGATTCCCATCCTTTTAATATGGCATACAGCATACCGCCTACAAAGCCATCACCGCCGCCAATTCTGTCCAATACGGTAATCTGGCGTGGCTGTACTACATGCCAGTCATTGCCAACGGAAACAATGGCACCCCATAAATGACTGTTGGTATTAATAACCTGCCGTAATGTTGTTCCGAACACCGAAACATCCGGGAATGTTTTTTTAGTGGTATTGATCATTTCCTTGAAGCTTTCCATCTTGGCTGAGAGGTCTTTCCCTCCGGCTTCAGGGCCTTGAATGCCAAGGCATAACTGGAAATCTTCTTCATTACCGACCAATATATCAGATATACTGGCTATTTCAGTGAATATTCCTGATAGCTCTTTTTCCCTGTTTTTCCAGAAAGTAGCCCTGTGATTAAGGTCAAATGAGATTTTGGTGCTGTGTTTTTTTGCTGCTTTGGCTAATTCAAGGCAGAACTGCCCGGTTTCGGGAGATAAAGCAGCGATCAATCCTGATAAGTGTATGATTTGAACACCTTCTTCGCCAAATATACGCTCAAGGTCAAAGTCTTTGACATTCAGTGTGCGTCCGATTTCACCGGCACGGTCGTTATACACCCGTGGGCCGCGTGTTCCATAACCACTGTCAGCTACATTTATCTGATGCCTGTATCCCCAGGGGCCTCCCTGTTCAACTTCAACACCCTCGTAATCCATGTGCCTGCTTTTAAGGTTATCCTTTATTATACGGGCAATCGGACTGCTCTTTACAAATGTGGTCAGCACTTTTACAGGCAAACCTAAAAGAGAAGCCACACTGGCAACATTGGTTTCTGCACTGGTTGCCTGCATTTTATAGGTATCACTGCAATGCACCGGTTGTCCGTTTGCAGGTGTAATCCGAATTCCCATACTTGTTGGAACGAGCATAGAATATTTAGCATCCTGACGCAAATCAAATTTCATAGTATCCCTCCGTTTTAATGATTTTAATGGTTTTGTAAATGTTATTTTTCTGAATCACAATGATTTATCTTTATTTGATTTCATTATTGACTCATGAATTATTGAATTTTCAAGCGAAGTAAAATTAATATTTTTTAAAAACGTACCAAATATTGCATCCCAATAAAAAGACTCATCCGTTTCTTTTAGTTAAAAATCAACAAATAGCGGCCAATCTTATTTGTTCAATCAACAAACAATTAATAAAATTGTTAATTTAGCAAAGCAAAATCAATGATAATAATTTTGCACACAAAGATGATTATTCATTAAGTATGTCAATATATTTCAATAAAAAACTAAACGAGTGAAAAACTATACCAAAAAAGCATATAATTTTCTGTTTCATCAATATAGTAAATTGAGTCATTATTATCAACACAGGTTTATGGCCTCCAGGTATGAAATGAAATACAGTGATGTTTTTGACAACGTTCCTGTGTTTGTTATGTTTCTTGGTTATCCCAGAAGTGGCCATACGCTGATTGGGGCATTGCTTAATGCACATCCTGAGGTATTTATTTCACATGAATTGCATGTTTTAAAATATATTCAACAAGGATGTTCACGCAATGAAATTTTTGGAAAGATCATTGCACAAGGTAAATGGTTTAGTTCACGAGGCGAACGTTGGTCAGGATATTCATACAAGGTTCCCCATCAATGGCAGGGCTGTTTTAAAAACCTGAAAGTTATTGGTGATAAACGCGGTGGTGCTTCAACTCGATGGCTAACACAACATCCTGATTTATTAAATAAACTCGATCAGGTGATTCAAAAAGATATTCGAATCATACATAACCAACGTAATCCGTATGATAATATAACCACTCGAACAAGAGGAGGTAATGATTACCTTCGTAAAGCAAATGAAGGGGAATTATACAAGCATATCAATAAGCATTTTGAAGACGTGAATACTATTGCTAAACTATTAGAAAAGAAACAATTCAATATTTTGAGTTTATCGCATGAAGAATTTGTAAGTGATCCGAAGCAGGCCATTATTACGTTATGCAAATTCATTGGAGTGGAACCTTATGATGATTATATTCGTGATGCGATAAGCATTGTCAAAAAAAGTACACATAAAAGCCGTCATTCGATTTTTTGGCCTGATAAAGCCAAAGCCAAAGTGATGGAACAAATTAATAAATATGACTTTTTACATGGGTATGTCTTTGATGAATAGGTTGAATTTTGACATAAAAAAAAAGGCTGTCGTAAATTTGACAGCCTTTTTTTGTTAAAAATTATCTGTTTATTTTTTCATCACCTTTTCTGTAATGGTACTGCTATCCGTTGTAATTTGAACGAAGTATAAGCCATTATGCAGTGCAGATAAGTCAATTTCAATGGCATCGCCGGTTATTACAGCATTGTATACTATACTACCGGTAATGTCAAATATCTTGATTGTTCCATTTGATATTCCTTTTATATATAGTTGGCCATCTGTAGGATTCGGATAAATGGAAACAATCGCGAATTATCATAGACTCAATACTAAGAACATCAGAATAATTAGCAATCCCGCCACCATTGTCTGCAATATTGTTTTGAATAGTGGAGCTTACAATTTCGGGATTAGAGCTGTTATTGAACATGCCTCCTCCCATATTTAGAGCTGAATTATGTTCTATTGAAGAATTTGTTATGACAGGGTTGCTCATCCAGTTATTAATACACCCTGCATGTAAGGTAAGGGCCATGTTATTTGTTATAGTACAAAAAAAATAAAATTAACAGCAACAACACCCTCCACTTTTTCCTTTTTCATTACTTTCCATAGGAAAATCTGCTTCTTTCCATTCTTTTTTTCCGCCTTCAAAGTCATATACATTGCTAAAGCCGAGGTCATCAAGTTTTTTTGCTGCTGTAGGACTTGCCTGGCAAGAAGAGCTGGCACAATACACCACAATTTCATCGTCTTTGTTAAACTTTTTTTGAGCTTCGCTTTCAATATTGCTTACAGGTATATTTATTGCTCCCCTGATATGTTCTTTTTGATAATCTTCCGGTGACAATACTTCTATTAGTGTAAAATTGTCATTTTGATCAATTTTTCTTTTTAGTTCTTCTTTTGTTATTGTTTTAGCCATCATTGTATTCCTTTCATTATTTTAGTGGTTAAATATTTATTTTATGACAAAATACTGTTTATAAACAAATTGCAAGTTATCATTAAATTCATGTTAGAATCACTTTTTCAAGTATTTTTTTATTAAATGCCGGGATATCCCCGGGATTTCTGCTTGTGATTAAATTGTTGTCTTCCACCACTTCTTCGTCAATCCAATTTGCTCCTGCATTGATCAGGTCGGTTTTAATAGATATGAAAGAAGTCATTGTTTTGCCACTGACTAATCCGGCTTCAATAAGTAATTGAGGCCCATGGCATATAGCAGCAATAGGTTTGTTTTGTTCCATGAAATGTGTTATCAATTCAATGGCTTGCCGTTCTCTTCTCAATCTGTCCGGGTTTATTACCCCGCCGGGTAAGAGCAGCATATCATAATCATCGGCATTCGCTTTATTCAGAAGGACATCAACATCAAATTCATCCCACCATTGCCTGTTATGCCATGAAGTGATTTTTTTATGGTCAGATATTATGTGTGTTATTATTCCTGCTTCTTTCAATGCTTTTTGAGGTTCTGTGAGCTCAACACGTTCAAACCCGTTGGTAGCTAAAATAGCAATGTTTTTATTAATACTTTTCTCCATATAGAATGATTTTTTTTATGAAAGATACTTTTTTTTAATAAACAAAAACAATTCCAAATGCTTAGGCTGAACGGAAAAATTGTATTGATTTAATATTTGTTTTTTTGGGGTTTTAAAAATTACTATTCAATAATATTTTATATTTGCCGAAATTATTAACTCTAAAACATAAAATATAAACAAATCAAACACCCATGATAAACAAGAATAACACACACGAACATGATTATTTTATCATGGCGAGCTCCATATGACCTTTGAACTTAGCGAACTTAGCAAAGCGATTTCATGACCGAAGGGAATAACCGATCTCATGAACGAAGTGAATAAAAATAAAAATTAACAGATGAATAATGCTGTAATTCTATATGAAAGCCGTTTAGGTACAACGAAACGGTTCGCAGAAAATATTTCTGCATTTTTAATAAACAAAAATATCAATACGTCAGTGAGTGCAGTTGAGTCCTTGCAAAAGTCAGTTATCTCAGGGGCAGACATCGTATTTCTGGGATGCTGGACCAATGGTTTGATGCTGATGTTTCAACACCCTCCCGGAAAATGGAAAAATGCGCTTAAAGAAGTAAATGAATTGAAAAACAAAAAAGTCGTTTTGTTTACAACATACAACATACTTACAGGATCAATGTTTAAAAAAATGGAACAGACTCTTCGTCAGTACAACATTGAAGTGGTTGGCAGGCTCAAGTCAAGAAAAGGGTTTTTGGACGAGCAGATGCAACATGAAATGGATCAACTAATATGGCTCTATTCTAAATAACGATTGATTTGAAAAAAACAACATTGGCTTTTGCTCT
>CAZJWE010000124.1:0-10051 GCA_964549265.1 uncultured Bacteroidales bacterium
TTTCCAACCCCCATAAATAAATCGCAAATTACCATTAAATTCATTGTAGAACCTTTTTTTATAATCTAATATAAAGAGGAGGTGTATTTTATGCTTGAATGTAATTCATTCCTTATAAGCCTTTTGAGCTTTTGACTTTCAGCTCTTTTTATCATGCCCGTATGCATCCCGGCCGTGTTGTATACATATATATCCTTGGCTTATCTAAGCCTGTGAAGAATGCAATTGAACATTACGAAGTACACAATCGGTTCTATTGCAAAAATTACATGTATATTCATTATACCGAACATGTTGTCCTATTCCTATGATTCCACTTACCGATTTTATCGGGTCCATAAGTGCTGAATCAGACAACCGAATATCACAAAAATCTTCGGGAAATAATTTGAATAATTGATGCTGATCTGATACATCCCAGTCGCAATAGCCGGGGCTGTATCTGTTTGTGGTTTTCAATTGACGATCACGCATAACCTCATTCAATGAACGTTGAACTTTATCCATTGCATGCTCAACAACAACAGTTCCGAGAGTGTCTACTGCATACCCTTTTAACAAGTCTCCTTCATTCATGAGTTGGTTTGCCCATTGGCTTATGCCTTCTCCTGCAGTACAATAAAAGACCGCCATGTGTTTGGAGTTTTTTATTTGGCTACTTACAACATTGTTTACAGACAAAAGAATATTGTCTATTGTTAATCTATGTTTCTCATGGTCTAAATCTATATTTTCTTTTATAACATATCCGCCCCGGATATTACAGTAAGGTTCTAATCCGCTTAATGTTTCATTGATGATCTCATTATATGGTTCAGGGATTTTTTTATCTTTATACCCCATGCAAAGTGCTATATCTTCCTCATGTATCGGAAGGTCCTTAAGGTTTAAGCGAATGTTTTTCTTCATTATTGATAGTAGATTGGATGTTTTTGAACAATTTATTGATCTCAGAAATCTTAACTCCTTCACCAATGAAGATAAGCTCGGTAGGGCCTTGATATTGCGAAATTTCCCGGGTTTCTGTATGGCCAAAACTGGATTGAACAGCCAGTGTTTTATCTAATAATTGAATATATCCCTTTGCACGAACCGTGTTTTTTGTTGCTTCATCAAGAAATTTTAAAGCACCATCTGCTGTTATTTTTTTAGTTGTTTTTAAAACTCCGATGCCAATATCCGGCCTGCCTTCTGCCTTCATATTTTCATCAATAGCCTTATAAACAACAGGTGACATGTTTTTTTCAAATAAATGGTCGTTAAACGACACATTGCAGTAACTCGTTTCAACGATTTGTGCAAACGGGTTCAATGTTTTAACTTCATTATAAATATCATGAATATTATCCGGAGCGACATCGCATTTATTGAAAACCAAAAGGTCTGCAATCCTTACCTGATGTTTGACGCGTGTGTTGGTTCGTACTATCTTTTTGAAATTAGCCATATCTACAATGCACCAAATATAAGAAAGAAATATTTTTTCTTCTAATTCCGGAGCTTGCAGCATTTCTAAAATAGACACCGGGTCAGACAAACCCGAAGCCTCCAGGAAGACAGCATCCGGTTGATGTTCTTCAATAAACCGGCTCAAAGAAGATATAAAATCGGATAAAAGGCATACACAAAATACCGAGCCTTTATTTATTTCCAGTATTTCGAATGATTTATCGGATTGTTTAAGATCTGTCCCATCAATACTAGCCGGTGCAAATTCATTTTGAATGATCGCAATTTTCTTTGAATCCGCATAATGAGCCAGTATTTTTTTCAGGAGTGTGGTTTTGCCACTTCCCAAAAAACCTGTGACAAGAAAAAAAGGTATCTTCATATGCTTATTATTTGATTTTCAAAGGTCATATGGAGCTCGCCATGAGGTTAATCTATTGACTTTGTGCAACATAACCAAATCCTTAATAATCATGCTCGTGTGTGTCCAAAAAAATTGTCATGGCTCGGTTCATGCATTTATTTCTTAATTATCTCCACCATTTTCCGGATATGGTCTGGTGTGGTTCCACAACACCCCCCAATAATATTCGCTCCAGATTTGATGAGTTCAGGGATGGATTCGCACATCTCATCCGGTGTTTCCGGGAATACGGTTTGTCCGTTTTCATAAACCGGCATACCCGCATTGGCATGAATCAATACCGGAATATCAGGGTTCACAGATCGTATTTCCTGAACAATGGGGATCATTCCTTTGATGCCATTCCCACAATTGGCCCCAATGATATCAGCACCGGCATTCACCAGTTCTTTTGTTGCTTCTACAGGAGCAATGCCCATCATTGTATGGTACTTGCCTTCTGCAGTTTTTTCAAATGTCATAGTGGCAATGATTTCAAGGGTTGTATTTTCTTTGGCAGCCTTTACTGCAATGACGGCTTCCTGCAAATCTGTCATGGTTTCTACCAATATTGCATCGGCACCTCCTGCTTCCAGGCCACGCGACTGCTCTTTAAATCCATCATAGAGCTCCTGTTCACTAACTTCACCCATCATAAGCATTTTGCCTGTTGGCCCAATGGAGCCTAAGACAAATACATCGTTGCCTGCAGCTTTTTTAGATATTTCAGCAGCTTTTTTATTGATTTCAAATGTCTTTTTTTCAAGTCCGTATCCTTTTAATTTGGAAGGGCTGGCTCCAAAGCTATTGGTCAGAATCATATCTGCGCCTGTATCTACATAGCTTTTGGCTATTTCTAATACATCATCCTCATGATCAAGGTTCCAGGCTTCCGGACATTCATCAGAAGTTAATCCTTTATGATGCAAAAATGTCCCCCATGCTCCGTCTGAGATAAGTGTTTTTCCTTCTTTTATTGTTTCGCTGATTGTTTTCAAAATGATATAGTTTTAAATTTTACGAGTTAATTTATAATACAAAATTTATGCAAAGTTATTATAAAAAAACGGAAATCCTTATGGGGGAAAAGAATGAATTTATTGCAATTTAAACACCTTTAAGCCATTCTTTAATGACTTCTACAGAAGGAATATGGCCTTGGTTTTTTACTTTGTAATCTACAAGCACAGCAGCTGGTGTTTCAATGATGCCAAATTCTTTGTAAGTTTTTCCATCAGTGAATGTTTTGATGGGTTCATGGATGCCCAGTTCCTGCATCGCCAATTCAACATTTTCTTTGAAGGGTTTTAATTCATCTTCATTTTTGCCAAACAGTAATACTTCCGCTTTTTTGGCATTGATTTTTAGTTTAAGTTTGCTGTTAATACGTTTTTGTATTGCTGCAATCAATTCTTGCTTAGGTGGAATTTGCGATACAAAGGCAATTTGTCCGTCAATACAAATTGTAGGAATATTTTTCACCATCAAAGAATTCATAAACGTTACACTTTCAAGCTTTTTAATGCCATGTTCTCTCCATTCTACAATGCCTTCAAAATGAGGAGCCACTTTTTTAACTGCTTCGACCATGTATTGGCAGGGGGCACATGATTCAGAATCCAGTGTGATTATATCTACAATCACTTTGTCAGCTTTTCCATAATCATTCATATTTAAAAGCTGTTCTGTATTTTCTTTTACTTCGAGGGTGCGGACCACTTCTTGTTGATATGGGTCGTGAAGCATGGTTGTGATGGCCTCGAGGTTTTCCGGAGGGGTATCCATAGGAAGGTCACATCCGGGAGCTAAGATAAACCCTTTTTTCCCACCCAGGTCCATGCATTCCAGAGCATGTTTCTGACATTCCTCTGAAGTTCCCATCAGCAACACAACGGTTAGTTTCAGATTGCCTCCAAAACTAATATTATGCTTTAATGCTACATCCTTCACATAATCAAGAGGAATGTTTTCGTCAATGGAGACATTATCGGGTTTGCACTGGCACATGACTTCAATATTTTGTTGAGCCTGCCCGCATACAAAGAAAGAACCCATTGCTCCCTGTTGCCGGATATGCTCAAAAAGTTTTGTTGCCGGAGGCGAAACAAACATTTCAAATAATGAAGGGTCAATTTGACTCGTCATCGGGTCAACTACTGCTATAATGTCACATCCGGCCTCGATGTAATAGTCAGCCATTTTATGTGCAACTTTATTTGTAAAGTCAAAAAGTTGTGTGATGGAATCAGGGTCTTCATACATTTTGACGAATATATCTGTTCCCAACAAGTGAAGCGCTAATGTAAACGGCCCTGTGATCAGTCCATACAGCGCAATATCCGGATGGTTTTTCCTGATTTCTTTTGTTGCTTCCATGAAAAGCGGTATCCGTCCTTCATCTTTTCCGGGAACTTTAAGGTCTTTGAGTTCAATTCCTTCACTTAAAGGATGTGAAATCACGGCCGGAGGATTGTCTTTAGACCATTCCAGTTTGCACCCCAGGGCCTCGGCTTCGATTTGCAGGTCGAAAGAAACGGGTATGCCATCAGGATTGTATTTCTCAACAGCGAGTTTGGTAGCATTGATGATGTGCTCTGATGATTTTAAGTATTCAGGGGCATCTACACCAATAAGTTTACCCCCATGTACTCCCACAAAAGGAACCCATGGGATTCGTTCAACTTCTTCTAATTTGAATGCTTTTTGTATTAATTCTTTGCCTTTCATTTTTTATTTTGGTTAAAAAGTTTATAAAGTTTTTAATGTGAGTACGATTTAAAGGGCTGAATGTTTTTTTAGAAGTAAAAAAAGTGCTTCATACACATCACGTTTTTCTTATGATATCCGGTGTAGTTTGCAACTGCGCCGCAGAAACAACATTTATAGTCATGCCCATGGGGTGTAAAAATCTTATCATAGGTGTCTTTATTTTTATTTCCCAATCTGATAATTTCTTCCTGCATTCATAAATGCTTCAATATTTTTAAGAGGTACTTCCTGAGGAAGATCACATCCGGTACTTAAAATAAAATTCGGATAAAAATCCATGGCTTGTAAAAGATCATTTACTTCTTTTTCGACGCTTTCGGGTGTGCCATTGAAAATGTTTCCTGTTGGATTGATGTTTCCCATAATCATTACATTTTTATCCTGGATGTTTTTTGCTACATCCGGGAGGTCAACACCTGCATCAAACGAGTCAAGACTTAAAGCATCTACTTTTGAGTCCACCATTTTATCAATTAGATGCATCGTGTTTCCACATGTATGATAAACCATTGAAACATCTGTGTATTGATAGCTTGCATTAATATGCTTAATGTACCTTGAAGAAAATTTTTCAAATTCATCCGGCCCGAGCATCACAGCTGTGGGTTCAAGAAAACAAATGATTTGCGCTCCTGCTCCAATTAGCAATCGGGTATATTCTTCTATGATTTCTGTAGCAAATTCACATAATTTTGTCAGTTTATCCTGCTCTAAAACAGTTGCCATTGCCGTTTCGTCAGCTCCCATGATCAAGCCGGCAAGAGAGTAAGGGCCTGTAACATAAGCCCCTTTTAATAATTGTTCAGGGAAAGCAATGCGCAATAATTTAATGGTTTCAACATAGCCAATCAGCCTTGTATCATATGATATATTAATTTTCTTTAATTCGGAAAGTTGTTCTATGTCAAACCGGTCTTCTTTAAGAACTGTTGCAGATTCCTTTTGAGGAAAAATCGTATACATCCCCAATGCATTGGCTTCTACAGATAAATCCATAAGAGGAAATATAGCATCAGGGCTGTATGTTTTTACCAATGCTTTTAAAGCTTTGTAATGTTCTCCATAATTTTGCTGTGCCAGCTTAACGCTGGCATTGGTCATGTTCAATCCAGGAAACCCCATTAAAGGAGCAACCAATCGTTTATTCTCATTATAGGCTTCCCTGACTTTCCGGAATATATTTTTTCCCTGCATGTAATGAATGTGAGACTATTCATTCAAATACTCTACTGCCCTTTGAGGGTCAGGAGCATAAAAATCAGCGCCAATTTGTTCTTTGAATTTTTCATTGACAGGTGCGCCACCGATTAATATTTTTTGGTCAGGATATTTTTCTTTGATCTCTTTTACAGATTTCTCCATGCTTCCCATAGTTGTGGTAAGCAAAGCAGACATGCCTACTACACAGCCCGGATGCTGATCTATGGCTTCAATAAATTTATCTGTTTTTACATCGGTTCCAAGGTTAATGACTTCCCAGCCACCACCTTCTACCATCATGGCTACTATATTTTTGCCAATGTCATGTAAGTCGCCGGCTACGGTACCAATCACAAATTTACCTTTGCGTTTGATGCTTCCTGATGCAAAATGTGGTTGTAAGTGAACAGTAGCAGCACTCATGGCTTTGGCTGACATCAATACCTGAGGCACAAATACTTTGTTTTCCCTGAATTTAACACCAACTTTTTCCATGCCTACAACCAGTGCTTTCTGAAGAATGTCATTGGCATCCGCACCCTGGTCAAGTGCCTGTTTTGTTAATTCATCGGCTCCATCTTGCCCTTTCATGTCCGGGGGAATAGGGGTGGATTTGTTTATTTTTCCAAACTCTACACAATAAGCAATTTTTTCAAATAGTTCTTCCATGGTTCAAATATTTTTAAAGATTACAAATAAAAGTCTTTCATGTCACAAATATAGTTTTATTTTTAAAAAATTGCAAGGATTAACTTAATTTCCTATTAATTTTATATGAATTTATTTTCCTTTTATTTAAAAACCGGCACGTTCATGTATAAAAATGGCTCAATTCAAATTAATGGTTAATACATTGAACAAATTGTGTTTTAAGGAAGCAATAGAGAAGGTACTACAATTTTTGTGTGAATAGTGTTTATTTTAGAATTCAGTAAACAAGGAAAAAGAATATGAACCGAGCCATGACAAAAAATTTGACACACATGAGCATAATTATTAAAAATTTTTTACAACTATTTTACTTTTTTCCCGTATTGATATAATGTTTGCAAAAATTTTGTACTTTTGAAAATAAATTATTGTTTAATTAAAACCAATTAGAAAATGAAAAACATGAAAAATTTGCTCGGACTGCTGCTGATGGCAGCAATTATAGGATTTACAAGTTGCTCTGAAGACGATGACGATGACGCTATAGGCCCATCTATCAGTTTTTTTGGAGGAGATTTTATAGATGCTGACTATACAGCAACATCAGGAGAAACATTACAATTCTCATGGTTGGCAACTCAGGGAGACGCCAAACTCGAAAGCTTTTCAGTCACAAGAGACGGTGTTACTCTACAAGATTATGTTGAACCCGACATTCCTAAGGATAATTATCAGGATACTTTATCTACTGATGCTCCATTAAATGAAGGTTCTTACAAATATGAATTTACTGTAACAGACAAAGATGGTGTAAGTGATAGCAAGAATTTTACTATAACAGTTGAAGCCTCATCTGTAGTACTAACAAGCCATTCAGCTAAATTACTTTATGCGCCAACGGCAGATGGCACTAGTGAAACAGTAATTGATTTAGAAACAGGTACTACATATTCAATTAACAATGGTGGTTCTTCTTCTGCTTCTATTGATCTGGGATATTATTATCTAAATGCTGATGGGGCAACATTGGTAGCTCCAAGTGAATATCCACAAGCTGTAATCGATGATATTTCAGGTTGGAGTACAAAAAATGCTACTGAACTCAAAACTACAACAGAAAGCTTTAGCTCGATAACTACTGATGTTGAAGTTGAAACTGCATGGTCAAGTGCTGGGACCTCAACCAATATTCAAAAAAGCTTAAGTGTTGGTGACGTTCTTTTATTTAAAACTGTAAATGACAAATATGGTGCGATCAAAATATCAGAAATAAGTGGCACATTTAATCAGGGAGATTATATTAAAATTGATATAAAAGTGGAATAATATGTTTTAAGCTTTTAATAAAAAAAAGGGTGCTCAAATAGCACCCTTTTTTTATTAAAAAATTTCCCCAATGCTCCTTACCCTTGAAATTACTCGACAAACAAAACAATTTCTGTTCTATTTTGCTTTTCATAAGATGGATAAATGCAACCCATTGTTTTCCATTTGTTTATATTAAATTGTGTTGTTTTGTAAAAAATAATCAGTCATAGTATTTCACTGTATCAAGAAGTTTTTGTAATTTTGCAATAAATAGTAAAGAAAGTTGTTAATGAATAGGGGACTTCAATTGTCCCCTATTTTTATGGAAGCTTATGATCAAAACAGAATATATAAAAGAACTGGTCTTACTTAAAATCAGGGATACTGATTTATTTTTGGTTGATGTGGAAGTCAAACCAGGAAACATTATTTCCGTGTTTCTTGATAAAAAAGATGGGATAACTATTGAAGAATGTGCCCAAATCAATGAAGCATTAGAACATCAGCTGGACCGGGATTTTGAAGACTTCGAACTGAGGGTTTCTTCACCTGGCCTGAATAAACCTTTGAAAGTAATGCCCCAGTATGAAAAAAATATTGGGAAGCATGTAGATATTGTTTTAAATGACGGGAAAAAAATACGTGGTGTCCTGAAAAATGCCAATAATAAAGGCATTGACATTGAATTGAATGAAAAAAAGAAAGACGTCAGGGAACAGACATTTTCTTTTGATCAGATTAAGTCAACAAAAGTGGACATCGCTTTTTAAATTTTTAATTAATTGTTCAAGGTAAATACGATTGAAACCATGGAAAAAATTAATTTAATAGACACGTTTTCAGAATTCAGAGAGCTCAAAAACATTGACAGAGCTACCATGATGAACATTGTGGAGGATGCGTTTAAAGCATTGCTCGAAAAACATTATGGCACCTATGATAATTTTGATATTATCATCAATATTGATAAAGGAGATTTTGAAATATGGAGAAACAGGGAAATTGTTGAGGACAATGAAATAGAAGACCCTAATCTGCAAATTCCCCTGTCTGAAGCAAAAAAAATTGATGAAGACTTTGAAGTCGGCGAAGAAGTGACAGACGAAGTGAAACTGATTGATTTTGGGCGCCGGGCAGTGCTTACTCTTCGCCAACGTTTGACTGCCAGCATTGGCGATTTGGAAAAAAATAATGTATACAATAAATATAAAGATAAAATCGGGGATATTGTTGTAGGCGATGTATATCAGGTATGGAAAAAAGAAGTGCTTGTACTCGATGATGAAGGCAATGAGCTTATCCTTCCAAAAACAGAGCAAATCTCAACCGACCATTTTCATAAAGGCGACAGCGTCCGCGCAGTAGTTGTGAGGGTTGAAATGAGAAATAACAACCCTATTATTGTTTTATCCAGAACTTCACCGGTTTTTCTTGAAAGATTGTTTGAATTGGAAGTCCCTGAAATTTTCGACGGATTAATTGTCATTAAAAAAGTGGTAAGGGCACCTGGCGAACGGGCTAAAGTAGCTGTTGAATCGTTTGATGACCGGATAGACCCGGTAGGCTCATGTGTTGGCATGAAAGGCTCCCGTATTCACGGAATAGTAAGGGAATTAAAAAATGAAAACATTGATGTGGTCAATTATTCAAATAATATAAAATTGTATATCACCAGGGCATTGAGCCCGGCTAAAATCAATTCAATTAAGATTGATGAAGAAAATAAAAAGGCTGATATTTATTTAGACCCCGACGAAGTATCCCAGGCCATTGGCAAAGGAGGACTGAATATAAAATTAGCAAGCAGGCTCACCGATTACGAAATAGATGTGTACAGGGAAATTGACTATGAAGATGAAGAAGATGTGAACCTCGACGAATTTTCAGATGAGATAGACCAATGGGTATTGGATGAATTCAAAAAAATTGGATGCGATACGGCTAAAAATGTGCTGGAAATTCCAAAAGAAGATCTTTTGAGAAGAACAGACCTTGAAGAAGAAACCGTCAATGAAGCATTGGCAGTTTTTAAATCGGAATTCAATGCTTAGGGTGTCTTATGTATTACTTTCCTAATGCCTAATCTTTTACTGTTGCTACGATAAATAAAATAGTCAAAATTTTATTGTGGTGATGATGTTTAAATTTGGTAAAGTTTGGATTCCCGCTGTCACTTTGTTTATCTGATCGAATGATAAATGATTCCTGAAGGTTTAATTAAGGGGACTTCTATTAATTCCTTTCTTTCAAAAAACAAATATAATGAATAAG
>CAZJWE010000125.1:0-10026 GCA_964549265.1 uncultured Bacteroidales bacterium
TACCAGAAGACGAAAGAAAAAATTACCTGAAACATATCGAGGATTTGCATTATGGTGCAAGCATGGCATGGTCAATGAAGGTTGACGCGGAAGATAAACTAAAGATGGAAAGAACTATTGAAATTGCAAAAGAATTGAAAAAAAATGGAGCTTCCATTGACATGATAGTAAAATCTACTGGATTAACTAAAAAAGAAATCGAAAAATTGTAAAAATTGCCCAGCCCCCAATATACAGGAATATGAGCGGTCTGCAAGACCCAGCGAGTATTCCGTGTTGAACTAAATCCATAGCAATATCTATGCACTTAGCGCCCGTTTTTAATTTAAATTTGATTGGAGATTACAGTTATTTCATTGGGCGGTTACGATGTTTACCATTTAAATTTAGATATAAAATGGTATCATGGTGTGTCAAAGTGCTTCTTCTTCATCAAAAAGCTGAAATTTAGGCAATACTTATCCTGTCTTCATGAAAACGGTTATTTCAATATGGTTATGTGCTTGTTTTTTATATATTTGCATAAACCAAAAAAATATATTATGCTTGTTTATGCCCAAAAATTGCCTATAACGACAATTGGCGTTGTAGACTTGCTGGGGCTGCATAATAAGATGCACAGCACTAAAACCACTTGAATAAAATAAATTGTAACTTTGTCACATGAATAATAGTCAAATAAACAGAGAAAAAATTGTTAAACATTGGATAAATACCTCAGATGGTGATTTTCAAACAATGAATAATTTATTTGACTCCAAAGATTACCATTGGGCTTTATTCATGGGACATCTGGTAATTGAAAAATTATTGAAAGGAAAAATAGTTAAAGACACCAATCAACATTCACCTTTTTCACATGATTTAAGAAAACTGAGTAAGTTATCAGGTTTAAAACTTGATGAAGAAAAAATAAAATGGCTTGATACAATTACAACCTTCAATCTGAATGCAAGGTAAGATGATTATAAGCAGGAGTTTTACCAGAAATGCACAAAAGATTTTACAAGTCAATGGATTGATAATATTAAAACCTTACGACAATGGATAAAGGAGAGGCTTTAAAGATTGCAAAAAGATATTTATCAAACTTAATGCAGAAATATAACATTGAAAAAGCATATTTATTTGGTTCATTTGCAAAAGGGACAAACCATACGGATAGTGATATCGATTTGGCAATAGTTCTAACTTCTATATCTGATATTATCGATGTACAGATTGATTTAATGCAAATGAGAACTGATGAAGATTTATCGATTGAGCCACATCCTTTTAAGAAAGAAGATTTTAATTTAAATAATCCAGTAGTCGCTGAAATCCTTAATAATGGAATTGAAATAAAGGATTACGCCGCCTAATCGAGTAGGCGGCTGGCTCCGAGAGCTCGGAGCCAGTGCACCTCTCACATTCAATCATTCGTTTATTGTATCCGCTTCCATCATTTCTGATTCGGCTTCCATGATTTCTTTTTCGTCTTCATCTGCTTTTTTCTCAGCAAGGGTGTTATTGAGAATGTTTACAAAGCCTGAATTTTTATAGGGAAGTTCATCAATAAAGGTTTCCAGCTCTTCTATTGAAGCGTTTTCAAGTCCTTTGGGAAATACTTTTGCCACTATAACTGCGATTGCCACATCTTCATCATTTTTGGTAATGTTTTCATTTTTGATCCACCCTTTAAATCGTTTCTGATTTCCTACCACTTCAATCCATGCGTCTTTTTCTTCTGTAATGGCAATGAATTCAACAGGTTCTAATGTTTTATCAGAAGCTGTTAGCATGTCGGGACGTTTATAAAGTGGCGTTTCAGTTTTAATCGCAGCTGTAGATGCATCTATTATAATGCCAAATGAACCTGCCCACCCTTGTGTTTCATCTGATAATTCTACCTTATAATATTCCCTGTTTTTATAATTGCTGTCAATCTTACTTTTTCCTAAATATGTCACCTTTTCACCAAGGTTGATGCCGGATAACCACTTGCCTTCTCTTTTCGGTTCTTTTCGCAGGGGCGTGCCATTCCATATGCATACTGCCTGCTTTTTCGATTTAAACAACCCGGTGTCCTCTTTGGTTCCTTCCTGCTTACCGGATTTACATGAATATAAACACGACAATAAAAATATTACCACAAAATAAACGGGTCTTAAACTATTCTTTTTCATTTTTTAATAAAATTTTAAAAATTAATAATTGTTCCGAAAATAAAATAAATATTTCAGTAATCCAAAATTACTGCATCATGAATTGCCAAATTTTTATTTTTTCATAAATAAATAACACAAACCAATATGGTCCAAAATATTTTAAACGATTATATATAAGAATTAATCACGATTCATTAGTTTTGACATCAAATATTATTTAAAACTAATTGCCACTATATA
Source organism: uncultured Bacteroidales bacterium (assembly GCA_964549265.1). Lineage (GTDB taxonomy): Bacteria > Bacteroidota > Bacteroidia > Bacteroidales > JBBRXJ01 > CAYMKE01. The sequence continues at coordinate 2,388 of CAZJWE010000125.1, forward strand.
TTTACCATTATGGCTGAACAAAAATTTATTGATATCAAAGAGGTGATCAGGAAAAAAAATCCTAATCTATTGAAAACAATACCCGGTTTTTTAATCAGGTTGATCAAAAACATTATTCATCAAGACGAGATAAACCATATATTAAATAAAAACGGCCACCTGTATGGGGTTGATTTTGTAGATCAATATTTCAGGGACATCGGCCTCACATATACCTGCGAAGGACAGGAAAATATTCCACAGGACGGACGATATATTTTTATCTCCAACCATCCGTTGGGCGGCTTGGATGGTATGGTACTCATAAGTTGTATCGGGCATTTATTCAACCAAAAAATCAAATTTATAGTCAATGATATTTTGCTGAATCTCAAAAACCTGGAACCTGTTTTCATTCCGGTGAATACACTCGGCAAACAAACCCAGGAATATGCTAAAATGATTGATGAAACCTATAAGTCAGACGTTCAAATACTCACCTTTCCTGCCGGTTTATGTTCCCGGAAGGTGAAAGGTAAAATAGTAGACCTTCAATGGAAAAAAAACTTCATCTCAAAAGCACAGCAATATCAAAGAGATATAATCCCTATTTATTTTGACGGACGGAATTCTCATTTTTTCTACAATTTTGCAAACCTTAGAAAAAAAACAGGAATCAAAGCAAATATTGAGATGTTCTTTCTTCCTCATGAAATGTTTAAACAAAAAAATAAAAATTTACACCTTAAATTTGGAAAACCCATTTCATATAAAACATTTGACAAACGATATTCCCCAAGGGATTGGGCACAAAAATTGAAGGACCATGTTTATCATTTAAATGATGAGCATCAATGCGAGTTTCAATATTGAAACAAGATTTTTGTTATTTTTGCCCAATAATATGAATCGTATGAAAGAAATTATTGCTCCTGTAAATAGAGAACTTATTGAAAAAGAATTAACCGAAGACAAACTTCTGAGGAAAACCAACTATGGTAATAATGAATTGTATGTAATTACCCAACATAATGCTCCCCATACAATGACAGAAATCGGGAGACTGCGTGAATTGACTTTTAGAAAAGCCGGAGGAGGCACCGGAAAAGAGCTGGATATTGATTATTTTGATAAACGCGACAATCCATATAAACAATTGATATTATGGGAACCCCGGAAACAAGAGATCATTGGTGGTTACCGATTCTTTGTGTGCGGAAATGAAAATATCCGAGACGACCTGGAACTGGCTACTGCTAAATTGTTCCATTTTTCCGACATGTTTATTTCCGATTACCTGCCCCACCTGATTGAGCTGGGACGGTCTTTCATAAGGCCTGATTATCAGTCAACTGCCAAAACAAGAAAAGAAATGTTTGCATTGGATAATCTATGGGACGGGCTGGGAGCTATTATGCTCAATCATCCTTCCAAAAAATATTTTTTTGGCAAAGTAACGATATATCAAAATTATTTGGCAAAAGCACGGGATATGCTTTTATTTTTCCTTGAAAAATATTTTTCTGATCCGGATAAATTGCTCATTCCCAAAGAACCCATTCCTTATGAAACAGACATTCATGAATTGGAAGCTATTTTTGAAGGAAAAGACTACAAAGAAGGCTATAAAACGTTATCACAAAAGGTACGGGCTTTAGGTTCCAGAATCCCTCCCCTGATCAATGCATATATGAACTTATCGCCTACGCTTAAAACATTCGGAACAGGGGTTAATCGTGCTTTTGGAACAGTGATGGAAACCGGCATTATGGTTACTATGGATGATTTATACCCGACCAAAATAAAAAGGCATATTAACAGCCTTCAGGATGAATAGCCCGGTTCTGCTTTGTATACTTTTCCCGGGAGACAACGAACCAGGCCGGAAAATTCTAAGTTCAACAACAAGGGTGAAATCTGATATGGCGGGACATCAAGCATATTCGAAAGTTGGTCTATGGTTTGTTCCCCCTCCTTTTTGAGCGTTTCCAGAACATTCTTTTCATCGTCCGGTAAGTCAACAAATAACTTTTGCTGTATGTATTGTTGTTTGTTTTCTTTTTTAATATCCCATTTCATATAATATTCCAGGTCTTTTGCTGTTTCTATCAAAACGGCTTTATTTCTCTTCACCAGTGCATTGCATCCTTTTGAATACATATCACTTACCCTTCCGGGAAACGAAAAGACTTCACGGTCATAAGAATTGGCAATATCAGCGGTAGTTAATGCGCCCCCTTTAATGGCTGACTCAATAACCACGGTTGCATCAGCGAGGCCGGCAATTATGCGGTTGCGTTTCACAAAATTTTGCCCCTCAATTTTGGTATTGCTGGGAAAATCGCTAATCCATCCTCCTGTTTTAAGCATTTCATTGGCCATTTTATGGTGTAAAGAAGGATAGATCATATCCAAACCATGCCCAACTACTGCAAATGTTTTCAGCTTATGTTTTAATGCATTTTTATGAGCACAGGCATCAATGCCATAAGCAAGGCCGCTAATTATGATAAGCTCAGGGTGGTGTTGCGCAAGCTCTTCTATCAGGCGTGCACAATTATGTATTCCTTCTTGTGAAGGATGCCGGGTTCCAACAATACTGATTATTTTAGGTGGATACACATCCGGTGTTTCTCCTTTGGCATATAACATAATGGGCCCGTCGGGACAATTTTTCAATCGTTCAGGATAATCAACATCAAGATAATATAGTGGTTTTATGTTGTTTTCCCTGGCAAATTCAATTTCTTCTTCTGCACGTTTTAATGCATTATTGTTTGAGATATGGTTTGCAATAACATCCCCAATGCCCGGAATTTTCAATAAATTGCTTTTTTTCTCTTTGAAAATACCTTCGGCACTGCCCACGTATGCCACAAGTTTTTTGGCATTGATATCTCCAATCAAAGGAATAAAACTCAGGGCAACTTTATATATTAACGATTGATCTTTCACGATAGATTAATTCATAAAAAAAAGGAGGAAAACTATAGCTTCTTTCCTCCTTTAATTTTTTTATCTTTAAAATAAAATCAATTATCATACAAATTTTTAACTTCCACTTCTCTTGTTGAATAGTTAAGTTTAAGTGCACTTGCTCTTCTCAAAGCCTGTTTTACATCGGTTACAATGCCCATCTTGGTTTCTTTATCAACCTCTAAACTAATGGTCATTTTTTGTCTATTGTTTTCAGTGAGGTTATCCCGTTCGCTCGATATAAATTCACGAATATCATTTACTTCTGCAAATGCATCGTTAAGCTGTATTCTCGGTTTGGTTCCGTATAATTTTTGGTATCCTGGATTGGGTTTTCCAATTTTAATGTAACTAACCAATGATTTTTTTTCCAGCTTTTTTACTTCAGTTGCTTTAGGTACTGAAATTTGCACTTTTTCTGCTTCTTCACGGATGGTTGTTGATACCATAAAGAAGAACAGCAACATGAAAACAATATCCGGCAAAGAGGCTGTGCTGATTCCCGGAGAGCCTTTTTTTCCTGCTTTTTTGAATTTAGCCATGATTAGTCTCCTCCAACATTTTTAGGTTCTGCTTCTGAAATAGCCAAAGGATAAATCTCATTTATGGCTTCTTGTTTGGATTGTTCCAACTCATCAAATTTTTTATTGAATTGTTGCATCGCAAGGTCATCCCGTAATTCATTGATGGCCCTTGTCAATTCATTTTGAACCATAATATACATTCCATAAGAAGTACCCCTGTCATTTTGCAATGAAATCACACCTTTAGTGACTTCGTATTCACCAAAATAAGGAACATTTTTTGTTTTCTTTTCAGGCAAATCTTCTTCATTATAAGGATTTTGCATGAACCGTTTTACTTTGGTAGCCAAATTTCTAATGTCCATCCGTTCATTCTTTACGAGCAGATCATTATTTTTATTTACAAGAACAGGCAATACATTACGCTTTTTAATTTTATCCTCAGTATCTTGTTTGTCTTTAGGCATTGGGGGCAATCTTCTGTACAGCCCGGAATCTGTGCTTATAGTGGTTGCAACGAGGAAAAATATAAGCAACAGAAATGCAATGTCGGCCATAGGGCCACCATTGATCTCCTGTATTTCTCTTCTCTTTTTTCCTGCCATTTATAATATTATTTAAATTGTTTACACAACAAGGCTTACCCTATAAACGAGTAAGCCGTACAAATTGTTTTTATCTCCTGAAGTATTTTCCAACTTCAGTATATAGAATACTTAAAACAGCCAGGCCGAGGAAAATATACATTGTAATTAAGCCGGTGCCGGACCATTTTAATGAAACAGGTTCATTGAATTCGCCTTTATATCCTACCAGTGTAAGAATCTCAGCAGAGGCACTGCTGTAAGCTATTAAAATAATTATCAGAAAAATGCCTATAGATACAAAGGTTTTAATGGCTTTTTTGGGTTTTTGGATGATCTGAATGATGGAGAATACGATCAAACTAAAAATCGCTAATCCGAATAATAAATATGTCCAGTTTAAAGCGGTTTCTGTAACCTTTGGTACATCTTCTCCTCCAATTTCAATCGTGCCTCCCAGGTAAAAAAAGCCTGCTATTACTGTAGAAAGAATCAACAGCAAATAAAAAACGATATTAATTATTTTGGTTGAAGACATGGTTTATTTGTTTTTATATTTGACAAGCATATCTACCATAGAGATAGATGAATCTTCCATATCATTGACAATGCTGTCAATTTTAGCTACAATGTAGTTATAGAAGACTTGTAATATTACAGCAACAATAAGACCTGATACGGTTGTGATCAATGCCACTTTAATCCCTTCTGCCACAAGTGAAGGCCTGATGTCACCGGCTTTCTGGATTGAGTCGAATGCCCCGATCATACCGATTACTGTACCCATAAATCCTAACATTGGAGCAATGGCAATGAACAATGAAATCCAGGTAAGCCCTTTTTCCAGTAATCCCATTTGCACGCTTCCATAAGATTCAATGGATTTTTCCACTACATCAATACCTTCTTCATATCTGTCGAGACCTTGATAGAAAATGCTTGCAACAGGGCCTTTGGTGTTTCTGCAAACTTCTTTAGCTGCTTCAATTCCACCACTGTTCAATGCCTCTTCTACCCTGTTTAAAAGTTTTTCAGTGTTTGTTGCAGCCATGTTCAGATAAATAATCCGTTCAATAGCAATTGCAAGCCCAAAAATAAGAGCTAACAACACAAACCCCATAAATGTCGGGCCGCCTTCAATAAATTTTTCTTTAATTTGTTTGTGAAGGGTTGTTTTCTGTGATTTAGCTTCTTCTTTTTCTCCGGTTTCTGTTCCGGCAGCCTGACCGGTTCCTGCTGTATCAGCAGATGCAGTATCAACTGAGGAAGCAGCAGTAGTATCAGCTACTTTTTCGGTTGTATCTGTATTTTCTTCTTCGGCTTGGGCAAATGTCATTGTTGACATCCCCAATACCAACATGCTTATCACCGCCATTAAAGCAATTAATTTTTTCATAGCACAAGGATTTTTATTTTTAAAAATTAATAATTAGTTATTATATAAATATACAAAAAAAATTACCCAAAATAATAATGCGGAGAGAGAGGGATTCGAACCCCCGATTCCGCGGTAACAGAATACACGCTTTCCAAGCGTGCGCCTTAAGCCGCTCGGCCATCTCTCCATTCTACCAGACCTGCAAACAGCTTCCTCATTTAAATAAATGAAGGCGCAATTATATTCTCATAAAATTTCTTCAATGAACAATATTGATTGCAGTGTAAAAATAATATTTAATTCTAAATATCAAAACAGATTTTTTTTAAAATTATTTTATTCTTTTTTTAAAAGCCATAAACCTGTAAACATAATGATCCCATTTACAAGCAATATTAAAAAACCGAAACTGAATCCGCCCAGGCATTTTTTTGCCATGATCTCTATAGCCAAAGATAAGAGTGGTGACAGTATTGCCATGACAGGCACCCATCTGTCTTTTACAGATATGTTGGTAAATAAGCCAAATGCATACATGCCCAACAAGGGGCCGTATGTATATCCTGCAGCCGTAAAAAGGGCATCAATGACACTTCTGTCATTCAATGCATTAAACACAAGAATCACCAAAGCTAACAGAACAGAAAATAAAATATGTACCTGTATCCTTAATCGTTTTAAACGTTTTTCCGGCCGGCTTCCTGCATTTAATATGTCTATTGTAAATGACGTTGTTAATGCAGTCAATGCAGAATCTGCACTGGAATATGCAGCAGCAATCAATCCAAGGATAAAACATACACTGACCACAGCAGGCAAATAATTGCCGGTTGCAATAATGGGAAATAAATCATCGCCCATAGCCGGTAATGGTATTCCCTGTTGCCGGGCAAACACCACCAATAATGCCCCAAGTGATAAAAACAACAAGTTAACAGGTACTAAGGTAAAGCTAAACCAATATATGTTTTTTTTAGCATCTTTAATATTCCGGCAGCTCAAATTTTTCTGCATCATATCCTGATCCAACCCCGTCATGACAATACTTATAAAAGCACCGCTGAGGAATTGTTTTACAAAATGAAAGCGATGGTCCCAGTCTTTGAAAAAGAATATTTTGGAATAGTTGCTTTCTGCAATGGTATTGATGGCTTCCGGTATATTCAGGTTCATTTGTTTCATGATAAAATACACTGTAAGCCCGGCAGCCAAAAGCATGAATAATGTCTGCAGGCTGTCTGTCCAGATTATTGTACGGATTCCGCCTTTAAACGTATAAAGCCAAATCAAAAGGATTGTTACCATAACAGTTATCTCAAAGGATATGTTCAGTGCATCAAACAACGCTATTTGCAATACATTGGCAACGAGGAAAAGCCTGAAAGAGGCACCAATGACCCTGGATATCAAGAAAAACGAAGCGCCTGTTTTATATGATGAATTGCCAAAACGGGTTTTTAAATATGCATATATAGATGTAAGGTTTAACTTATAATAAAGAGGAATAAGAATTTGGGCTATGACTGCATACCCGACTAAATATCCGAGGACAAGCTGCATATAAGAAAACTTGCTGTCTATCACCCATCCGGGAACAGAAATAAATGTAACGCCCGATAATGAAGCACTGATCATTCCGAAGGCCACAATATACCAGGGAGATTGCCGGTTTCCCAGGAAAAAACTAAAATTATCTGCATTCCTGCCTGTAAAATAGGACACAGTAAGCAACACACTAAAATACAATGCAATAATAATGATGACAACTGATGGGCTCATAAATAATATTTTATTATACTTTTCAGTGCAAGAATAATAAAAAGTAATGAATAAAAGTTGAATTTCTATTCTTTTTGTAAAAGATATTTTTCAATACTACAATGGTGTTTGTCTCTTACATAACTACTTTTCCAAAAATTAACTTTCATTTATAAAAAAAATTTTGAATTTAAAAAAAATATTCATATCATTACAGCAGATTTACATATTATTTAAAAAGTTAAAATAATAATAGGAACCGGGCCATGACAATTTTTTTGACACACACGGGCATGATTATTAAGAAGCTATTTGGTTTACTCAAAGTCAATAGATTAAACTCATGGCGAGCTCCATATGACCTTTAAAAATCAAATTATAAACATATGAATATAAAGCGCTTCATCCCGGTTATTCTGGCAGGCTTCATGTGTGCTTTC
>CAZJWE010000126.1:0-9988 GCA_964549265.1 uncultured Bacteroidales bacterium
ATACCAATATAAATTTATTTAGATTATTATCTTTGCGACCAAATTAAAAAATTATTAAAATGCAGGATATAAATAGAGCATATATTGATCAGGGTTGGGAAAACAAAGAATTATTGAATGAAAAAAAATATCAGCAAGCCATTTTCAATACTATAGAAAAACTTGATAAAGGCGAAATTAGAGTTGCCGAACCATCTGGTGATTCCTGGAAAGTAAATGAATGGGTTAAGCGTGCTGTGTTGTTATATTTTCGCGTCACAAATATGGAAGTTATTGAAAGCAAACCTTTTGAATATTACGACAGGGTTCCTTTAAAAAATAGTTTTGATAAAAAGGGTGTGCGTGTGGTTCCCAATGCAGTAGCCCGCTATGGCAGTTATCTTGCAAAAGGCGTGGTAATGATGCCATCATATGTAAATATTGGTGCTTATGTAGATGAAGGCACTATGGTGGATAATTATACTACAGTAGGATCATGTTCTCAGATCGGGAAAAACATTCATTTGAGTGCAGGTGTGGTTATTGGTGGAGTGCTTGAGCCTGTTCAGGCTTCACCGGTTATTATAGAAGACAATTGTTTTATTGGAGCACAAAGCCTTATTGTAGAAGGTGTACGTGTGCAAAAAGAAGCCGTAATTGCAGCCAATGTATCCATTACAAAATCAACTAAAATTATAGACGTTTCCGGCCCGGAACCCATTGAATACAGTGGAAATGTCCCGCCCCGTTCAGTCGTGATCCCTGGTTCGTTCACTAAAAAGTTTCCGGCAGGTGAGTACCAGGTCGCGTGTGCTCTTATTATCGGAAAACGCAAAGCTTCGACTGATGCCAAAACTTCGCTTAACGAGGCTTTGCGGGATTTTAATAAATAATTTGTTTAGCCTGAAAATTTTTCAACTGTGAAGAGAGATATTGATGAAAGTTTAAATGCATTGCAAAATGGAGGTGTCATACTTTACCCGACAGATACAGTATGGGGAATAGGATGCGATGCCACCAACCCAGAAGCAATACACAAAGTATTCCGTATTAAACAACGGGATATAAGCAGAAAAATGATTCTTCTTTTAGACCGTATTGAAAGACTTCCTTCGTATGTTGAATTGATTCCGGATGTCGCATTCGATTTAATAGAACAATCAATTAAGCCGCTGACTATTATTTATCCTCGTGCTAAAAATTTACCTGATGAAATTGTGCATGATGATGGCAGTGTTGCCATCAGGATTACCCATGACCTTTTTTGCAAAAAATTAATTTTTCGATTGCGGAAACCATTGGTTTCAACTTCTGCAAATATTAGTGGTGCCCCGGTGCCTTGTTCATTTGACGACATTGATCCGGTGATTAAATCATCTGTGGATTATTATACGAAACACACCCGATTAAAACCTGTGTCTTCCAGGCCTTCGGAGATTGTTAAAGTGAAGCCCGGGAATGTAGTTGAAGTGATTAGGCATTAGACCGGGCAAGTTAAAAATTTTGCTCAATTCTAATAAACCGTCTCTACAACCCCGGTGTTGTCCTTAATCCTCACTACTCACAACCATCATTTCTGTTCTCCGGTTTTTGGCTCTTCCTTGTTCTGTCGCATTGCTTGCTACCGGTTTTCTCTCTCCGTATCCTTTATAGAACAAACGTTTATTCGAAATGCCGTTTTGTATTAAATAATTCACCACTTCTTTGGCCCGTTGTTCAGATAATTGTAAATTATATTCTTTAGAAGCTGTGCTGTCAGTATGCCCATTGATTTGAATATTCACTTTTGGATTATTTTCCAGGAATAGAATGACTTTATTCAGTTCTGCTATGGATTCTTTTTTTAATTCATAAGAATCAACTTCGTAAAAGATGTTGCGCAAAATAATTGTTTGTCCTTTTTGTATTGGTTTGAGTGGTATGTCAAGATGAAAGGGAGTGTTTCCTGTGTCTACTTTTTTCAACTCAAAATGTTCGGAATGAAATAGATATCCTTTTTTTGCTACATTTAGAGCATAATTATTTCCGGTAGGCAGGGTCACTAAAAACTCGCCTTTTTCAGGATCAGAAGCTGATTCCATGACTGTTTCAGCATTGTTTAGTTCAATTAATTCACAATAAGCACTAAGTGGTTTGTTGGTTTTAGCGTCATAGACCGTTCCTTTTACATAGGATACAGGATCAGGCCTTATGTCTTTATATAATTCAAACTTATAAATATCCCTGCCTGTAATTTCCCTGTCAGACGAATAATATGCCATGTCTCCCCGAGCATTAACAAAAAGGCCTTCTTCATCATGCCACGAATTAATCGGGTATCCTAAATTTTCAGGGGTACTCCATTCACCATCTTCCTGTTGTTGCGAAACAAAAATATCATATCCCCCCATACCTAAATGAAGGTTTGAAGCAAAATAAAGCGTTTTATTGTCAAAATGAATAAATGGCGATGTTTCATCTCCACTTGTATTTATAGTGTTTCCAAGATTTTCAGGGGCAGAAAAGCTTCCATTTGGCAAGATAACAGATTTCCAAATATCATAACCACCAAAACCACCTTTTCTGTCACTGATAAAATAAAGTGTAGTTCCATCCGGCGAGAGGGTCGGTTGTTTCTCGCTATAATTGCTGTTTATATTCCTTCCTATGTTGACCGGCCGTTTCCACCGTCCACCTAAATTGGTGCTGTAATATATATCACAGAGGCCATAACCGTCATGGCGATTACAGGCTGTAAAAAACATATAACTTCCGTTAACAGAAATGGTATGTGCCCCTTCATTATCTGATGAATTTAATGGTGCATTCATGTTTTTGGCTTTTTCCCAGGTTGCATTATGTTTATGGGCAATGAAAAAATCTTCCTGGCGGTTTTTAAATTCAGCTGTATCGGTTTTATCTATAGGAATCCGTCTTGTGAATATCATGGTTTGTTCATCTGCTGATAATCTGGGCCAATACTCGTCATAAACAGAATTAATACTGTCACCAAGGTTAACAGGGTTATAAGGAACAGGATTGGCAACAGCCTGTTGTGCAAAACGTACTTTTTTTAATTGCTGCTGTGCTTTCATTTTCATATGAGGTTTTATGTCTTGCCGCCTGATAAAGCGTTCAAGATGGAATGCAGCTGAATCATATTGTCCAATCATATATTCCTGGCTTGCTAAATGGTAAAAAGCATTTGGGAAAAAATCAGGATTTCTTTTAACAGCTTGCCTATATGCCCAAACAGCTTTTTTGTGGCGACGGCCTGATGATTGGATGTCTCCAATAACCAGATAAGCCTCTATAAAACCAGAATCAAGATCAATGGCTTTATAAAGAGTTTCCAACGCATCTTTGTATTGATATTGTTGATGCAATGCGTTTGCTTTTTGAAAAAGTTTGATTGCACGGTTGGAACTTGCAGTGTGTTCCTTTGTTGTGCTACAGGCTGTTACAAGAGATATACTTATGACTAAAAACAGAGTAAGAATGTTGTTCATGATACGTTTTAGGTTAGGGTATATACATAAATTTGTGGCTTTGTAATGATATTTGCCATGTTGGATTTTTTAAAATGTATTGTACAATTTCAGGAATAATTTTATCAAAAATACTCCATTCGGGTTGTAGATACAGTAAACACCCTTCATGAACTTTTGATGCTGTATATTCTGCCCATGCAAAATCATCTGGTTTTTGAATAATGACTTTTAATTCATTGGCTTTTTGATATGCTTCCTCTAAAGGAGGTTTCTGTTGTTTTGGAGACAGGCAAAACCAGTCCCAGATACCACTCATAGGATGACTACCGGATGTTTCAAGATAGGTAGTGTAATGATGTTGTTTAAATAGATTGCATAAAGGATTGAGGTTGTAGAGCAATGGTTCCCCGCCTGTTACAATCAAAGACATACAAGGTACTTTCCGGGCACGACCTAAAATGTCATTGATCGAAACGGAGGGGGTTATGTCGGGGTTCCATGAAAATTTGGTGTCACAATACTCACAACCAATATCACATCCACCCAAGCGGATGAAATATGCCGCTTTCCCTGTGTGGAACCCTTCTCCCTGGATTGAATAAAATTCTTCAACTACAGGCAATTCCAATCCTTTTTGTTGTTGTTCAGAATCCATTAAAATATTTTTTTGTCTAATTTATATGTATTTTTAGACTTTTTAGTGATAAAAGGCTATAAAAATAAAAAAACATATTGATCATTTGATTATTAAACCTTAAATAACTAATTTCGTACTTTCTTTATTTAATGATAAACCATATTTTTTATGGCAGAAACAGATAATATTCAGGACTTACAGTCTTTATCGAATCCATCTGAAAAAGAAGATGATACTCTATCGAACAATGCACAACAATCAGATGAAGAACTCCGGGATGAACAAACACAGGCCGGCAACCCAGATGAGGATGAAACTGTAATTCAGCAAGATCAAGAAACAGAAGCAACTTCGTCAACTGAAAAAAACGATATTCAGATTGATTATTCAAAATATGATAAACAAGGGTTACTTACTGTAATGAAAGAGTTATTAGAGACTAAGCCTGCTGAAGAATTGAAAGAATACATGGAGTCCATTAAAAGCAATTTCTATAAATTGCATAAAATGCTTATTGACAAACAAAAGCGCGACTTTATAAAAGAAGGTGGAAACGAAGCTGATTTTACCCCGGCAAAAGATGAAGCAGAAGAACAATTTAAGCAATTGTATTCGGATTATAAAGAAAAGAGGAACAAACTGAATACCGATATTGAAAAAGAACAAAACGATAATCTTCAAAAGAAAAAAGAAGTTATTGATGACATCATGAAGCTTATTAACAATGAAGAATCCCTGAATAAAACATTTGAAGAGTTCAGAGAACTGCAAAAAAGGTGGAAATCAATTGGCCAGGTACCACAAAACGCGTCAAAATCACTTTGGAATAATTATCACCTTGCAACAACTCAATTTTATGATTTTATTAAAATCAATAAAGAGCTTCGGGACCTTGATCTGAAAAAAAATCTTGAAGAAAAAGTAGATTTATGCGAAAAGGCAGAGAAATTGATTGAAGAGCCAAAAATTACCAGGGCCTATAAGAATTTACAGGAATTGCATGACAAATGGAGAGAAATTGGTCCTGTTCCCAAAGAACAAAGAGAAGATTTATGGGAACGATTCCGTGAAGCCAGCAAGCACATTAATAAAAAACATCAGGAACACTTTATACAGATCAGAGAGAAAAGAAAGCAGAATTTAGAAGTGAAACAGGCACTGTTAGAAGAAACAGAGAAAATAGGGGAAATGGAAATCAATAATATCAAAGAATGGAGAGAACAGTCAAAAAATATTATTGAAATTCAAAAAAAATGGAGAGCAACCGGGCCTGTTCCTCAAAAAGGAAATGATAACATAAACAGAAAATATAAAAATGCATGCGATCATTTTTTTGAAAAAAAACGCGATTTTTTTGCTAAACACCAGGAATTTTTTGAACAAAACAGAGACAAGAAAAAAGAATTTATTGAAAAAGCAGAGCAACTAAAAGATAGCGATGCCTGGGAAAAAACAACAAAAGAATATATCCATCTACAAAAAGAATGGAAAAAAACCGGGCCAGCACCAAAAGGCGAAGACAAAGCACTGTTTAAACAATTTAAAAAAGCATGTGATGCGTTTTTTAAGAATAAACAAGCTCATTTTGAGCAAATGAATGCTGACCAGGAAGGCAATTTAAAGCAAAAGGAAAAAGTTATTGAGGATATAAAAAAATTTAAGCCCGGCACCAATATTGATGAAAACATTTCAAAAATAAAGGAGTTTCAAGACCAATGGCATAACATTGGCTTTGTCCCGATCAAACAAAAAGATGCAATTCAAAATGCATACAAAGAAGCTGTTCAAAGTAAATACGACGAGATGCAACTGGAAGACGGTAAAAAGAGTATACTCAAGTATAAAAATAAATTAGATAATATCGCAGCGGATAACAAGTCTGATGTTAAATTAAAAAATGAACGAAATAAATTATTAGATCAAAAGAAAAAACTGGTTGAAGATATTAATGTGCTTGAAAATAACATTGGTTTTTTTAGGAACACTAAAAATGCCCAGGGATTAATAGAGCAGGTACACAAAAAAATAGATAATGCCAGAAACCAATTGGACTTAGTAGAAGAAAAAATTAAGATGATTGATAGCAAAGATTATTAAGATGATAAAATAATTAAAAACAGTGGAACACATAAAATATATTTTTGTAACAGGAGGAGTTACTTCGTCATTGGGAAAGGGCATTATATCCGCATCGCTTGGTAAATTATTGCAAGCAAGAGGATACAAAGTAACCATTCAAAAACTGGATCCTTATATTAATGTAGATCCCGGAACATTGAATCCATATGAACACGGAGAATGTTATGTGACAGAAGACGGTGCGGAAACAGACCTTGATTTGGGGCACTATGAACGTTTTTTAGGCAAGCCTACATCTCAGGCAAACAATGTAACCACAGGCATGGTATATCAGTCTGTAATCAATAAAGAACGCAAAGGAGAATATCTGGGAAGTACTGTGCAGGTTATCCCTCACATAACCGACGAAATTAAAAGAAGAATTAAGTTTATAGGCAAACGGTTTCATTATGATGTTGTAATTACTGAAATTGGAGGAACAGTTGGTGATATTGAGTCATTGCCATTCATTGAAGCAGTAAGGCAGCTTAAAAGAGAACTTGGGCCGAACAATAATGTAAACATACATCTAACACTCCTGCCTTATCTTGGCTCTTCAGGAGAACTCAAAACAAAACCCACGCAGCATTCAGTAAAAGAACTTTTAGAAAACGGGATACAACCTGATATCTTAGTCCTTCGGACATCTAAATCCATGACTATTGACATCAGGAAAAAACTGGCTTTGTTTTGTAATGTGGAGCTTGATGCAGTCATCGAATCCATTGATGCACAAACCATCTATGAAGTCCCGCTTTTAATGCAAAAAGAAAAACTGGATGAAATTGTAATGAAAAAACTTGCTCTGAAAAAGAAGCAAAAACCCGAACTGGGCAAGTGGAAGTCTTTTGTGAAAAAAATTAAAAATCCTAAAAACCAAGTTGATATAGCCCTGGTTGGCAAATATGTTGAACTACCTGATTCATATAAATCAATAGTAGAGTCCCTTTATCATGCAGGTGCTATGAATGAATGCCATGTGAACCTTGTCACAATTCATTCTGAAGATATAAACGACGACAATGTGCAGGAATTTTTGCATCTCTATAAAGGCATCATAATAGCTCCGGGATTTGGAGACAGGGGCATAGAAGGCAAAATATGTGCTGTTAAATATGCAAGGGAAAAAAACATTCCTTTCCTGGGGATTTGCCTTGGAATGCAATGTGCTGTGATTGAATTTGCACGCAATGTTTTGGGGTTGGATGGCGCACATTCCACCGAAATGGACCCCAAAACCCAATTTCCTGTTATTGACTTAATGGAAGAACAAAAGGGAATTACAGAAAAAGGTGGCACCATGCGTTTAGGAGGTTATCCATGCATCCTGAAAAAGGGAAGTAAAGCCTTTTCTATATATGATAAGAACAAAATCATTGAACGCCACCGCCACCGTTATGAATATAATAATGAATACCTGAAAGAATTTGAGAAAAACGGTATGATAGCTTCAGGATACAATCCCGATACCGATTTGGTGGAGATTATTGAAATACCGGAAAAAAAATGGTTTATAGGAATACAATTTCATCCCGAGTACAATAGTACAGTCACCAATCCGCATCCGGTTTTTGTTGATTTTATTAAAAATACGTTAAAATAAACATCAATTTTTTTTGTGAAACAATTAACTTTGCACCTTTCAAAATTTTAAAAAACTACTTTATTTTCAATGGATAAAAATACAGTCGCAGGAATATTCTTAATTGCCATTATTTTAATAGGTTATAGCCTTTTAACAAATAAAGATAAAGAAGAATTAGAAGCACTTAAACGAAAGAGAGATTCTTTAGAACAGATTCAGGCAAGAGCAGTCAGCGAACAAAAAGCTGTAAAAGATACAATGCAAAAGAAAGCTGCTACAATTCAAGAAACGGACGAAACAATTGAAGACACTGCTACAAAAAATAAAGTAATACAAAATGAATTAGACAGAAAATATGGTGCTTTTGCAAAGGCAGCCCGGAATAAGCCAGAGAAATATATATTGGAAAATAACCTGATCAGGGTCGAAATCACAAACAAAGGCGGAAAAATCTATTCGGTAGAATTGAAAAATTACCAGACATACGATTCAGCAAAACTTGTTTTATTTGACGGAGACTCCAACAGGTTTGGACTCAATTTTTTTGCACAAAACCGTTCAATATCTACAAATGATTTTTATTTTTTGCCTGTTGAACGGCAGGATAAGCATTTGAAAGCAGTAGATACCCCCCAGGAACTTAAATTAAGGCTATATGCAGGAGAAGACAAATATATCGAATACACATACATCATTAAACCCGACAAGTACATGCTTGATTTTGATATCCGTTTTGTAAACATGGACGGGATCATTGCACAGAATATCAATAATGTAGACCTTAACTGGGAGATGTATGCACCATCACTCGAAAAAGGCAAAAAAAATGAAAATTATTATACAACAATTTATTATAAATATTTTAAAGATGATGTGGATAATTTAAACGCCCGGTCTGATAAAGACAAGGAAGAAAAAATTTCAACAAAGATCAAATGGATAGCGTTTAAACATCAGTTTTTCTCTTCAGTGCTTATTCATAATGAAGCATTTTCCAGCGGCCATGTCAAATATAATGTATTGCCGGATACCAGCAGGTATCTTAAAAAATTTATTGCCAATGCAACACTCCCGTTAAATGATAAAGATAAGTCATTGCTCTCGTTTGATTTGTATTTTGGCCCGAATCATTTCAATACTTTAAAACAATATGGGTACGAACTACCAGAACTTGTGCAACTCGGAGGATGGATACTTAAATGGATTAACCGGTTTGCAATCATCCCTATTTTTAATTTTTTAAACAACTTTATCTCAAATTATGGGATCATAATATTATTGTTGACCATTATTATTAAGATTGTTTTATTTCCGTTAACATACAGGTCCTATGCGTCAATGGCCAAAATGAAAGTCTTAAAACCACAGATAGATGAAATGAATAAGAAAATTCCTAAAGAAAAAGCCATGGAACGGCAGCAGGCACAGATGAAGTTGTACCGCAAAGCCGGGGTAAGCCCTATGGGAGGCTGTTTACCTCTTTTATTACAAATGCCGATTCTTATTGCCATGTATCGCTTTTTCCCGTCTTCAATAGAGCTTCGCCAGGAAAGCTTTCTATGGGCTACAGATTTATCAACTTACGACTCAATACTCAACTTACCTTTTGAGATTCCTTTTTATGGCGACCATGTGAGCTTATTTACAATATTAATGACCATTACAACCATTATCACAATGCGGTTTAGTAATCAGGCCAGTGCATCCAGTAGTCAGATGCCCGGTATGAAAAGTATGATGTATGTTATGCCAGTTATGCTACTTTTTGTCCTGAATAATTTTTCATCTGCATTAACCTATTATTTATTTCTTTCGAACTTAATTACAGTTGGACAAAATGCAGTAAGCAAACGGTTTATCAATGAAGAAGAAATCCTCAAAAAAATAAACGAAAACAAAAAGAAGCCACAGAAAAAATCGAATTTCCAATCCAAACTTGAAAAAATGGCAAAAGAAAGAGGATATAAACCGCCCAAGAAGAAATAAGAGGTTCTACCACGAATTTAATGGTAACTTGCATCTTATTCATTATATTTGTTTTTTGAATGAAAGGAATTATTAGAAGTCCCCTATAGTTGAAATATTGTTTAACGTAGTTTATATGTTGTGTTCTTTCAAAACGATTAATTTTATAGGCTCTATTTTAAACCATGGTTGATAAACTAAAATACATTATGTTTTGAAGAATCACCAGAGAAA
>CAZJWE010000127.1:0-9915 GCA_964549265.1 uncultured Bacteroidales bacterium
CAAAAAAAGCAACATTTAAACCATATTTAAACCACATTTACAACTATATTTAAACTATATTTAAACAGTATTTTAGGTCCTGTAAAAATATTTAACCTCTAAAATAAGGGTAGTACCAAGGAACAAAATATTGAAATAGGGTTTATTTGTTGAATTGTTTAGATGTTGGACAAAGCAATTCCGGATTTTGTATACTTAAAATTCTGGTTCCATTCAATTTACAGTAGTACCAACAATTTTTATTCATTAAATTATTTATTGATAAAAAATATTGTTTAATTTTAAAAAAAATTAGATGTAGTAAAAACCACAACATAATAACTTTACATCGCTTTTATTATTTATAATCAAACAACTATACAACCGGATGGTCTCAAAAAAAAAAATAAATATTAATCACAGGCATTTTTTAAAATCAATCCCCCAGCCCTATTTTTCCGAACAAATTATAACTACTGAAAACAGTTCATCATTAACTGGGGTTATTGTAGAGGTCAATAGTAATTTTGAGAAACTATGCGGTAAATCATTTAAAGATATAAAGCATACATCGTTAGGAGATGTTTTTAAAGAACTAAAAGACCTCGAGAATAAATGGATTGAGTCATATGAAAATTTACCCGAAAAACCTGTGACATTTCATCATCACTATCAATTCCTTAAATATGCACAAAGTTATTATGATATTATGGTGGTTATTGATGAAAAAGGTGTTATTTCAGCTATTTTTAATAAAAGCAACTACACAGGTGAGCTAAAATTCATACAAAATTATTACAAGCGTTTATTTGAATGTACAAACGAAGCAGCCATTATATTTGATTCAACTGGTAAAATACTTAATATCAACGATAAAACCTCCGATTTAACACAATATGATAAATTAGATCTATTAGGAGAAAATATAAATAAGCTATACGTTAAAGAAGATGCACCTATATTCAACACATTTTTAAATGAGTTGTTTGAATACGAGCAGGCTGTTGTTGAACTTATGTTAAAGAAAAAAAACGGTACCACGGTTGATGTAGAATACAGTGCTAATTTGCTTGATAAAGAACAAAAAATCATCCAGGCTATTGTTCGGGATATTTCAGCAGATCAAGCTACAAGGAATAAGTTAAAAAAAAGTGAAAAACAGTTTCGATTAATAGCAAATAATATTAGTGATGTCATTTGGACAATGGACCTTGATCTGAACACCACGTTTATTACTCCTTCGATAGTCAAACTAACCGGCCATACCCCTGAAGAGCATGTTTCTCAATCTCTTTTTGACCGTTTTACGCCGGAATCGGCTAACTTTGCCCGCCAACAATTTGCAAGAGACCTTCCCAGTGTGATGCAGGGAAAATTACCTCCGGATTATACATTTGTTGGAGAAATGGAGTACAAGCATAAAAACGGGGGCACCGTTTGGGCTGAGATCAAAGTATCGAGCCTGAGGGACGATGAAGGGAGATTTATCGGTATTCAGGGAGTGTCCAGGGACATTTCGGCCCGGAAAAAAGCAGAAAAAGAACTGGAAGAATATAAAAATCATTTGGAAGAACTTGTTGTTAAACGAACGAATGAACTAAAAGAGTCAGAAAACAGGTTCCGGTCAATCGTTCAACACTTATCAGATATAATTTGTATTATTGACCAGGAAGCTAACATTAAATATGAATCCCCTTCCACTCATAAAATACTGGGATACAAACCGGATTATTTAATCGGGAAAAAAACATTTGATTTGGTTCACCCGGATGATCTTGAATTTGCAAAAAATCATTTCAATGAAATACTCTCTAAAGAAAATACAATAAAAGAATTCGGAATCAGAGTTAAACATGCAGATGGGAGATGGATATACCTTGAAACAATAGCGAATAATCTTTTGCACCATACAGGGATCAATGGAGTCATTCTTACAGCACGCGATATAACCGAACGGATTGAAACCGAAAAAGCACTTCGGTTAAGTGAAGAGAAATTCAGGAATATTTTTAATTACAGTAATGACGGTATTACAATAATAGATTTAAAAGGAACTATTTTAGAGGCTAATAAAGTAAGCCGCAATCGAGCCAAAACATCAAAAAATAAAATATTAAAATCACATATCGGTTTATTTGACAATGATATTACAGAAGAACAAAAAAATGAAAATTGGAAAACATTAAGGCAAAAAGGAGAAATTGTATTTGAAACCGAATTTGAAAATAAAAATGGTCAAAATTACGATCTCGAAGTAAGTAGCAAATTAATTTCATATAATGGAAAAGAAGCTGTATTAAGCACAGCAAGGGATATATCTGAACGAAAAAACCTGGAGAAAAAAATTGTAAAAGCTATTTTTGAAACCGAAGAAAAGGCACGTGACCAATTTGCGAAAGACCTCCACGATACATTGGGAGCCATGCTGTCAAGCCTTAAGATGTACTTAAATCTGTTGAAAAAAGACAGGTTTGAAAGCCATGAGAAAAAAATGGAATTTTGGGACAAAACAATGGCCCTGCTTAGTGATTCTGTTTCGGAAACCAGACGAATTGCTTACAAAATGCGTCCTGAAGAAATTGATAACTTTGGCCTTGTGTCTGCATTGGATTCATTCTTTCAAAGAATCATGGATGCTTCTGAAATTAAAGTACATTTTAATAAAGAAAACTTCAATACCGGATTAAACGGTGAAAAAGAACTAATCCTCTTTAGAGTTATCAGCGAATTGGTAAATAATACCCTTAAACATGCGAATGCAAATAATATTGACCTTGCGATATTCAATAAAGAAAACAAAATGTATATCGTATATTCTGATGATGGAATTGGTTTTTCTTCTAAAAACGAAATGAAAACAAAAGGGATTGGCCTAAATAATATAAAAAGCAGATTGAAGTCTATCAATGCAAAATATGAAATGGATAGTCAGATAAACAATGGTATGTATTTTTTAATTGAAATTAATCTTGATGATTTTGAATGATTTAATTATGTTTTTATTATTATTTTAATAATTTTAATGTATATTTGCACATAATTTTTAACTACAAAATTTTATAAATATGAAATATAATGTAGCAATTGTAGACGACCACAAGATTTTTAGGGATGGTTTTAAAATGGTTTTGAAATCGTTGGATAATGTTGGAGAGATTTACGAAGCTCCCGATGGACAGGATTTTCTTGATCTCATAGAGAGCAATAATGATATTGATCTGGTTTTCATGGATGTCAATATGCCAAATATGGATGGCGCTGAAGCAACAGAGAAAGTCTTTAAAATTAAAAAAGATATCAAAGTTATTGCAATCACTGCTTACGAATTGGTTGACTATGTAAACAGAATGCTGTATGCAGGAGTTGAAGGATACATGCTAAAAGACGCTGATTATGAGGAAATTGAAGAAGCTATCAATCAGGTCATGGAAGGTGGAAATTACTTCTCAAAGAAAATTTTGGTTTCTTTAAGCAGAAGTGCTGTAAAAAGCAGAAAAGAAGAACGCAAGAAAAAAGAAATGCCAAAATTATCCAAACGTGAATTGGATGTGATAAGGCTTATTTGCAAAGGATTTTCTACAAAAGAAATAGCCAAAAAATTATTCATCAGTCAACGTACTGTTGAAAAACATAAAGAAAATTTAATGCAAAAAACAGGAACCAACACAACGGTTAACCTCGTTATTTTCTCCCTTAAACACAAATTTGCTGAACTGTAATATTATTAAAGGGATTAGCTCTATCATTTAAAATGTAAGGCTGATCCCTGCGTTAAACGGATATACTTCAGGATTCACTTTGTTTTCAAACAAAGGTGTTGCATAATATGTAACATATATTTTTGCAAGCTTATACCCAATTCTAAATGTATACCCATATTTTATAGGACTTAACCTAAAATCTTCTTTATTTTTAGGCTTAACTTTATCATCATTTTCAAAATAAACCACCTTAGTGTGCGATCCGAGTTTTAAACCCCCAATAATTCCTGCAGCAATAAAAATCCTGTCACTCCTTCTCTTTTTTTTTGGAAATTGTGCTTCAATAAATAAAGGTAAGGTTAAATAACTTGTGGTGAGTTTACTCTTTGTAATATTGATGGTGTCATATACCTTCTCAACAATATCTCCATTGTCATCTAACATAATGCTATTATTATAAAACCGGTAATTGCACCATTCAATGCCCAAACCTGTCACCATACCAATATGTCCTTGAATAAGGCCAATACTATATTTTGGAATATTAAAATTTATATTCCATGATTTTCCTGTACGGATATCCATAAATTCGGCATCAGAAGGCATGTCAAAGCTCTTGTCTTTAGAAAGTAACATATTCAAGCCCAATTCTAATCCTATCCAGTGACCTCTGAATTTTGATTTATCTTCTGTTTGATTGTTTTCAGTATATTCTTCAATGACTTCATTCACTTCAGAAATGCTTGAGTCAACCACACCAATATCTTCATTAGAGGTTGTATCTGGTTGTTGCAAATCAAAATAACGTTTTGCTTGGATATTCATCACAACAAAAAACATTACGAAAGACAAAATAAAATATTTCAAAAGCTTGGATTTTAAATTAGACATTTATTTTTCTTTTATTTCTGCTCAATTTATACTATTAAGCTTAGTTAAAGATAAAAAAAAATGAATGAAAAACAATATTATATTTGCAAACTTCTTAATAATTCTTCTTTAGATGTTTCTGCCATACATGTTGTTTCATCACAAGCACCGTAATAAACATAAATTTTATCATCTTTTTCTACAATTCCATTAGAAAAAACAACATTTGGAAAAAATCCGCTCCTCTCATAAGGCTCTTCGGGCTTTATTACAGGAATTTTGCCTCTGGCAATAACTTTAGAAGGATCATGAATATCTAATAATAATACAAACAGACTATACATTTGGTCTTTTCCTTTTCCATGGTATAGCTGTATCCATCCCTTCGGTGTTTTAATGGAAGGAGCCCCGCCTCCAATTTTTTGTTCTTCCCATATCATCTTTCTTGGCCTTACAACACATTGATGATTCCCCCAGTGAATCAAATCAGGTGACTCGGAAATCCATATTGAAGGCTTGCCAAAGCCGCTATTATTAGGACGATGCAAAGCATAATACTTGCCATTAATTTTTTCAGGGAAAATGGATACATCCTTGTTCTGTGGATGAAATATCATTCCCATTCTCTTGATTTTCCTGAAATCAGATGTTTTTGCCAGACAAGTGCCCCATCCGTCAGGAGATACGCAGGTGTAATTAATAAAATATTCATTCTTCAATTTGGTTACCCTGGCATCTTCAACCCCAAAACGCTCACTTTCATTTGCAGGAAAAATAAAGGGGTCCTTATCTATCTTAAAATTTTTCCCGTCATGGCTCCTGGCAATGCGGATATGGCTCATGGTTGACAAATAATCCTGCCCTTTATATACAATCCCCCTGGTATCTTTCAATAACATATCAGGGTCTTTTTTTGAAGCCTCCAATACATCAGGATAGCCCTTTTTATTTTTAAACGTAACTGTCGGTACAGCTACATATCCCTCTTTTGCTTTACAATCTTCAGCTACTCTTAATAAAAGAATGAATTCATCTTTATATATTGTTGCTCCTGGGTTAAATGCTCCCCGAACCCTGTATCCGGGATTTGACGGCTCAACCATAGAAGGCTTGATTACAGGGTTATGTTCATATCTGTTCATCTGTTTGTTGTTTATTAAATATCTTTATATTGATCCGGTTCATGAAAATAAATATATCTGGCTTTCCCATAAGGTACTGTCACCACCGAATGATACACATCTATGTGTTGTTGGGCGATTTTGCTCCATCCGGCTTGACGATTAATATAGTGTTGTATATTATTTTTTATTGCATCACTTTTTGAAGGATTGTCAAGCAATTCTGTGATGGCCTTTACATAATCATTATCTTTCTTGCAAATAATCCCTCCACCACTCCTGTTTATTATGTCTCTAAATGCCTGTAGATCAGAAGTGACGACAGGGACATGCATGGCCATACATTGTGAAAAAATTCCGCTTTGAGCTCCTTTTGAATAGGGTAGCACCACAACATCTGCAGCAGATAAGATAGTATCAAATGTATGTTGTGGAAATTGTCCTCTGTAGATTTCAATATGTTCGGACAATTTTGAAGAATTCAATTCTTCATAAAGATTGCGGGTGTAATTATCATAGACCTGATTTCTGACCTTACCGGCTACAACTAAAACAGCTTCATTGCTTTGCTCATGAATTTCAGGGAATAAGCGGACAATCTTATCAAAATTTTTCGTCGGCCTGAAATATCCAATTAATAGAATGACTTTTTTATTAACCAATCCAAGCTTTTCCTTTGCATTCGGCACCGGCCCCTGTTCCCTGACACCATGTTCAATAACATGAATTTTATCAGAAACCCCGAATATAGAGGTCAAAAGATCTTTTTGAAACTGTTCATGAACGATTATAGCCGAAGAAATATCAATAACATATTTTAAAACAATTTTTTCCTGGTTATCCATTTCCGGATTAATTGTATGCAATGTTGTAACAACCGGAACACCGGCCATTTTATACCGCAAAATCAACTCAATAATCTCCACACCTTTTTGTTGTCCGTACAAGCCATATTCATGTTGTAAATGCACAACGTCGGGAGTGATTTTTATGCTGGTAAAAAAAACATCAGCAGCAAAAGATGAGCTTTCCTGATGAAATACAGGAAAAACTTTTTCGCCCTGTGCACCAAACTGGCTCATCACATACGTTTCATTTTGTTTTTGCATTAAAGCGCAGTTTAACGCTTCTGTATAAGTTCCAATCCCACATTCAATCGGAGGATACGTTGATATAAAACAAATGCGCATAATATCTATTTAAAATTTAATAATTTATCCAGCAAAGTATTCAAATCTGCAATCCCAAATGTTGTAGCATAATCTGACATGGCATACGGAATGAATAAAGTTTTATTTTGATGCAGCATAGCGCCACACGTGTAAACAACATTGGGCACATATCCCTCCCGCTCTTCTTCAACGGGTTCTATCAATGGAACTTTCAATCTGCCAATTATTTTTGACGGGTCATGTTTATCCAGCAATACCGCACCAATGCAATATCTTCTCATCGCTCCTACGCCATGAGTAATCAGCAGCCAACCTTTTTCCGTTTCAATAGGTGAACCACAATTGCCAATCTGTATAAATTCCCAGGAATAAGAAGGTTTTATCAGCACTTTTGTTTCCCTCCACAGATAGATGTCATCGGAATACATGATAAAAAGGTTTTCATTATCCTGACGTGAAATCATGGCATACTTCCCGTTTATTTTTCGTGGAAATAGTGCCATCCCTTTATTTTGAACAGCTACACCATTGAGAGTAATGAACTTGAAATGTAAAAAATCTTTTGTCTCTACCAATTGAGGCAAAAAATTTCTCCCGTCATAAGCAGTATAGGTAGCATAATAGATATGCTCTCCGTTATCTTCCTGAAACCTCACAAACCGTGCATCTTCTATGCCTTTTCGTGCAGAAGAAAAATAAGGGAAGATAACCCGTTCAGAGAGTTTGACATCAAGATTAAACTCGACTTCATGGTTTGATTGAGCAAGCCATTTGATAGCATCTATGGTTTCATCAAACCGCTGTGTTTTTTTCCCTTTTGAATGCTGAATTTGTTTGAGGCGTTCATTAAGGTGTTCAAATGTAAAATTATCTTCTAAACCTCCAATTATTTCATCTGAATATTCATTGTCTATCCCTATTTCAAAAAGCTTCATCTCAAAACTTTTTTTATCATACGTGGGATTTTCAATGATTTCAGGATCAGAAACAAATTGGCTGGGCTCATCTATAGTGATATGGTTTTTGGCATCAATAGTGCCCGAACGGAATTCGATAGACGAGATATGCCCTTCTCCTGTAGCCCTAAGGCTCATAATAAAACGCGTACTTCCTTCCGGAAGGCCACTCTGATCAAAATGAGGCACAACAGAAGGGTTGAAAAGGGCAGCTGATTCGAGGCTGTATTCACTCGTGAAATAGGCGCCTATCAGTTGTTTTCGTTCATCCGAAAATGAGATATCGGTCATGAGATAGGGCTTAACTTTTTCAAAATGTTCATAAAATAAACTATTAATCGCCTGATGACGATTCTTAAATTTTTGAACAACATGGTTTAATTCCTTTTTCACTTCATGTTCTCTCAGTTCCATGATGCGGGCCAGTATCCGGGTTACCCTCAAATTGTCTCCGGGATTAAAAAATCGGATCAAAACCCTTGTCGGATCAGGAGTTAAAGTATAATTAACCCGCTTAATGATCTTTGCTTCCATTCTTCGTTTAAAATATTAAAATCTAATGGTTTAATGTATTTTTTTCATATGCTTAACAAATGGCAATATAGTAAATATTTTGGTTTGTTTCGCAATGTGAAGACCCAAACCATGATAAATATTTTTAAAAAACAACTCAACTCAAAATTAACTAATCACTACATGACCTAATCACCCCATCAATTATCATTATTTCATAAAATCCGATATAGCTCCAAAACAATTAATCAAATATTTCATCTTTAAGTATTTCGATCCGTTTCTTCTCTACTTTTACCTGTTTTATATGCCCATAATTGGTTGCAAGGTATATTACAGGGCTGAATGAATTATAAGGGAGTCGCTTTAATATGGATGAAGTACAATAAAATTTTTGCCTGGCGTATGTTTTACCTATCTGTAGTTCCTGAGGTGTCATATTTTTAGGCTGGAATACAGCCGTATTATGATCATAATATTTCCAGTCTGTTGTGGTTAAACGCCCTTGTTGTTTAAGATCTTCATATACTTTTGTGCCGGGATAAGGGGTTAAAATATTGAATGAAACCGTGCTGACTTTATTGTCTATAAGAAACTTCACCGCTTCGTTAAACACCTTTTTTGTATCACTATCAAATCCAAATACCATTGATGCATGAACAAGAATACCTAGTTTCCTGATTTTTTTCAATGCTGCTTTTAGTTCATCAATTTCTTTGAATGCTTTTCGCATGGATTTGGTTTGCTCATCTGATACACTTTCAATTCCGAGAAAAAGTATTTTACAGCCGCTTTCAGCAGCCAGTTGCATCATTTCATCATCTTTGGTCAATAATGATACAGAAGCCTGCCCTACCCACTTTATGTTTAGGGGTTTAATGGCCTTGAATAGTTCTTTGGCATATTTAGGATGTCCTATAATATTGTCGTCTAAAAACATAAAATTCTTGGACCCGGACTCTTTGATGTCCCGTACTACATTTTCAACAGGGACATGCCTGATTTTTTTCCCATATAGGTTTGAAACACAACAAAATTCGCAATTATATGGACAACCCCTGGTTGTCATGATAGGGATTAAATTGTAGAGCCTTCTTTTTGTAATTGCCTTAAAGTCTTTAGGGACATATCTTTTCAAATCCGGACTTGGATTGTGATATTTCTTTTTGAGCCTGTTGTTTTGAAAATCTTCAAGTATGGTTTCCCATATGCCTTCAGCTTCACCAACTGCAACACTATCTGCATGCTCCAGTGCTTCATCGGGAAGGATGGAGGGGTGTACACCCCCGAGGATCACTGTTTTGCCTCTTTTTTTAAATTCTTTACAAAGATAATAAGCCCTGGGCGCATTGGCAGTCATGCTGCTTATGCCCACGAGGTCACATTCATGGTCAAGGTTAACAAGTCCGTTTTCTTCTTCAATAACAGTTACTTCATGCTCCGAAGGGGTTAACCCCTGTAATATATAAAGTCCAAGTTGAGGCATCATTAAGCCTTTATTTGTTTTTTTTGACGTATCTACGGTAGGGGAAATTAAAAGTATTTTCATATGTTTATTATTTATTTTTCAAAGGTCATATGGAGCTCGCCATGAATTTAATTT
>CAZJWE010000128.1:0-9897 GCA_964549265.1 uncultured Bacteroidales bacterium
TCTTATTCATTATATTTGTTTTTTGAAAGAAAGGAATTAATAGAAGTCCCCTTAAGGCTATTCGGATTTGTTTATCGGTACAGGATATCAATCCACGGGCACTGTATCCTGCATGATTTCAGGTTCTTCCCCGACCTGGTCCGGTTCTTTTTCCTGAAGTATTTCAATCACATCCACAATATTGATCCGCTCTCTGTCATTATAAGCTACAATAAATGCATTTTTAATTCCGGCATCTCTTATTTCTTCTCTTAATTCCACTGCTTCATTTAATGAAAATGCTTTCCCGACAAGAAATTTAGACAACCCCCCTTCTACTTCACGTTGAATGAAATAAGGAATTTTTTCCTGTAGTTCAGCATACATTTTCATCTTGTATTGCATATATTTCTTCGGATTCCGGTATGCTCCAATTTGAATTTTAAATACCAGCCCGTCTTTTTTCTTGTCTCCATATTTTTTAACAATCATTTTGAATGTTACTTCATCTAAATCACTGCCCATATTCTGAACTCCTCTGGATTGATATGAATCTTTATCAATGGCAGCCATCTGTCCTTCTTCAACACTTGTCCCTTTGCCAACAGGTGAAAAAATAGTTCTCCTGTTCAGCCAACGTCCTTGTGGATTATCCCTTCCGTCTTCAAACTGGTTAGGAGCAATGGGTTGTTCTTCTCCATACCATTGTCCGATTAGTCTCGAAGATTCAACTCCTTTGCTCATAAGGTAATTCATTACCGTTAAGGTACGGCGCTTGGACAGTTTCATATTATATTCCCTGGTATCCACATTATCTGTATGTGAAGCTATGACCACATTGATGTCTTCATGTGATGATTTCAATTGATTTGCCAGCTTATCCAATTTATACCGTGCTTTAGGGGTCAATTTAACAACATTGAACGGATAATGAATAGTAGGTAAATCTAAATCTTCTTTTTCGGGTGGTGGAGATGGTGGCTTTTGTTCTTCTGTCTCTTCTGTCACCTCCCTTTGGCCTGCAACGCTATCTTTATGTTTCTCTTCAACTTTTTCAGCAGTAACGTCAAGCGGTTTTTCAATTTTATTCAGGTAAATGTTTTTCACAATAAATGTATCCTGATCAGGATGAATAATCTGGTGCTCCACAGTATCATAATCTTCTTTATAAATTAAAGCATAATACATTGTATCATAACATAATTTGGTCGAAAAAATGTGGCTATTTCCGGTATTTTCCACCATAACATTTTCATCATTTTGTTTCTGATAAAGCTCAATAATTGATGACTTTAACGGCGCCTTATCCTGATCATAAATCTTATATTTAAGTGTAAATCGTTTCTTTTTCTTCTTTATTGAATAGTCAAATTGATAAATTTTATCGCAACATGTTGACTTTTCTAATGTTTGCATATTTTTTCGATTTGAAGATATAAATGCACGATAGGTGTTTTTATTCTTCATATAATGAATGTAATAATAATCATCTGCCCCGGTATTTGCAGGATAACCAATATTTTTGATAGCTTCCCACCCGGAATAAGGGCTTCCCTTTGCCCTAAATATATCAAACCCTCCAAAATTGGTGTGCCCTTGTGAACTGAAATAAAAATATCCATTTTTATTATCATAAAAAGGGGCATATTCATCATATTTTGTATTGATATCATCTCCCAGGTCAACTACTTTTCCGAATGTTCCATCTTCTTTTACAATCGTATAATAAATATTATAATCATCTGCATTGGATTGGCGATCTGAGACAAAAAACATGATCTTGCCGCTTCCCATATATGCAATAAATGGGTGTTTTGAGGAATGGCCTTCAAGGTTTACCGGATTGTCTAATTTTTGAGGATTGCTAAACGTTCCACGATTGAATTGACTTTTATAAATATGGCAGGATTCTTCTCCATTTTCTTCGGAACAAAGTGAAAAATATAATGCATTGCCATCCGGGTCAAATGAGGGGGAAACCATATGAATAAAATGATCAGGCAGTTTCATGTTCACCTGGGTTCGTTCGCTCCAAATGTCCTCATCCGGTTTATAGCGGGAAATAAACAAGCGGTTAACATAAAAGGTATCATATTTGGCTTTTACATTTTCAAAACTTACTTTTTTTGCCTTCTTGGTTATTGGAACTGTACCAACAAACCACATGGTATCGTTTCTAACGGTAGCAGCATATGTTGAAAGGGGTTTGTTTATGTTTTGCCCTAATGCAACAACCTGCTCTTTGACAGGCTCCTGTAACACTTCAAGTGCTTTTTTGCAATTTCGTTTATTTTCACGGGCTTTATCTTTGTATATTCGCTCTACACGTGTGCGCCGGTTAAGAAACTTGTTGAAATTGGAATGAGCTTCATCGTATCTTTCCATCCTCATCTGCATTTCTGCAAGCCAGTATAATGATAAGGGATATTTATTTAAAGCCTGTTCAACAACTTCATCATAATACTTTTCAGCTTTGTCATACAACCGGCTTTGCCTGTATGATTCTGCCAAATGATACTTCAATTCATAATTTTTACGGTATGAACGCTTTTCATTCAGTGCTTTATTATAATACCGGATTGCTTCAAAAAACTTCTTTTTCTGAAAAAGATTTTGAGCAATTTCATAATAATCGAATGATGAACGATGTCTTATTACGTCTTGATTATATATAAATATAAAGGGACTGTAAAACAGAATCCATATAATAAAAAACTTC
Source organism: uncultured Bacteroidales bacterium (assembly GCA_964549265.1). Taxonomy (GTDB): domain Bacteria; phylum Bacteroidota; class Bacteroidia; order Bacteroidales; family JBBRXJ01; genus CAYMKE01. Next base: position 2,699 of record CAZJWE010000128.1, read on the forward strand.
TTAATCCAATTCATGCATTGATATATTTTGCATAAAATTAAAAACTTGTTCCGGGATTTCCTTCCAATTGTATAATATTTTTCATGACAGGGGAATAAATTATGGAAAATTCAAGTCCTCCACTCGTTTCACTTAAAGATTGAACACTTGAATACACATCATAGCTTACACCAAATTTAAAATTTTTAAATTGAAAATCTAAATTGGTAATAATGGAATTATTATAATACCGGTACCATAATCCAAATCCCATAGCGAAATCACTATCCCGAAAAGCATATTCCATGGACGAACCACCAGCTACCATACGGGCTCCGCTTTGCTGCATAAACATTACATTGGGTATTATGCTGATTACTTCAGACAAAGGTATCCTTCTCCCTCCGTGAACAAGGTATCTCCTGGCCATATTATCCTGATTACTTAAAAAGGACAATTCCGGTTCCAACACATGAAATACCGCTGCTCCTAAAAATACTGTAGAATTACTCTTGATGAAATGATACCAAAACATGCCTGCATTGAGATCATATATGAGTGTTTGTTCTGTTGTCACATTTATGCCATGAGGTATCGAAGGATCATAGAATGTAGATATAGTCCACTGGTTAGGAAATGAAAATTCATTCATATTCAATTGATGTTGCAGTACTCCACCCTGAAAACCAAATGATAAATAATGGGTTTGCTTGTTATTCAGGGCAATATGATAGGCTCCCGATGCCATCATATAAAGGGAACTGACTGCGTTATTGGCCAGTTCATCTTTTATGGCAACCACGCCCAATGAAGCAATATCCTTGTCTAATTTGCCTCTGAACATTTTCATATCAAATGAACCACCGTATGTTTTATAAGGAATTAAATTCTGACTCTGATCGCGATAATTCAGTGCTAATCTGATGTCTCCTGCTGAAACACCTGTCAAAGCAGGATTGAGATTTAAAGGAGAAGCATAAAATTGTGAAAAATAATAATCTTGCCCAATCATCTGAATGATACTAAAAAACAATATGAATATACATATTACTATTTTTTTAGCGTGTAATTTTGCATTATTCAGGAAAGGTATTTTTTTATTCATATACTGCTTATTTACTTGATAATGGTAATTGTTCCTTTTCTTTTGTACTGAACACCCTCATAATCCACTACTTTTAATACATAACCAAAGGTTTGCATGGGTTGTTTTTCTCCTTTATATGTTCCGTCCCAACAATTATTCACATCTGTAGAATAAAAAACAAGCTGTCCCCACCGGTTATATATTTTAAGGTCAATTTCAGCAATCCCTACTTCTTTTACACACAATTCCCTGTTTTCAATAACATTTCCATTAGGAGCAAAAGCAGATGGCACATATATATCCAATCCTTTTTTGGCACTGATCTGTACATTTCCCTGGGCTGTACAGCCATATATATTGGTAACTGTAACCACATAAATTGTAGTATCAAGGGGTTTGATTACAGGATTGGCAATGGTATCTGAAGAAATGATGTCATCTTTGGGGTTCCATTCATATGTCACACCGCCTGTAGCAAAAAGTTGAACTTCTTCACCCCAGAATACCGAAGTATCAGGGCTTGTTACCACATTCGGTAATGGATTCACTTTGATGGTGGTAGTATCTGGTTTAGCGCCACAATAAGGACTGTTAATGGTAACAATATAGTGTGTTAGTATATCCGGAGTAGCCACAGGATTTTTGGCATTGGGATCATCAAGTCCGGTTGCAGGTGTCCATGTATACTGAGTTCCTCCAATAGCACTTAGTTGAATGCTTTCTCCCCGGCATACCGAATCATAAGTGAACATTACCTGTTGCCTGGGCAATGCTGTTAACCTCATATCATCGGTTTGTTGACATCCATGCCCGTCAGTCACTGTTACCGTATAGTATATATGGATGATTGAATCGGTGAAGTTGACTGGTTGGGCAATTGGATTGGCCGAATCCTGATTAACCAACCCGTTCAATGGTGCCCACTCGTAAGTGTAAGGGGAGATTGTTCCACTGGCAGTTGGAGAACCTCCTATTTGAGCCGAATCAAAATAACAAATGGTATCATTGGGGCCGGCATCGGCAGTGGGCAATGAATAAATACCAACTGAAACGGTGTCATAATTCTTACATCCAGCCAAATCGGTGACGGTTACAACATAATGGGTAAGTCCCATGGGTGAAGCAACAGGATTTCCGGATTGAGGGTCATTGAGACTACCCGGTGGGCTCCAAAGATATGTGTATGGAGATATTCCTCCGGTTGCCGGGGGGCTTCCGCCAATGTTCAGTGATAAACCTTCACATATCGTATCTCCCGTTCCTGCGTCAGCAGTTAAATTGCGGCTTACAATAATTCTAACCGTATCTGATCCTGAACAATTGATAGCATCTGTTACAGTTACAGTATATGTTGTACTCATTGATGGCTTGGCAAACGGATTGGCTATTGCGGTATCGCTTAAACCACCGGCAGGTGACCATGCATAACTTACCCCGCCATGTGCTGTTAGTTGAATACTGTCACCTTCGCATATCATGGTGTCTGGCGAAGGCGATAAAGAAACCGAAACATTATTTACATGAATGCTTACACTGGCACGATCGCTACATCCCGCATTGTCTTTTACAGTTACAGTATAAATAGTTGTATCGGAAGGTGTTGCTACAGGGCTTGCTATATTCGGATCACTTAATCCGGTAGTTGGTGACCAGGAATAATTGATGCCTCCAGCGGCTGTCAATGCAACGCTTTCACCTCCACAAATACTTGTATCCGGCCCTGCAACAGCTACAGGTATTGGGTTAACAAATACGGTTACTGAATCGGATGCTGTACATCCTATATTGTCTGTCACATTCAAATACAATGTAGTATCTGATACCGGGTAAGCCAATGGGTTGGATATGGCAGTATCACTGACAATCCCGGCCGGACTCCATGCAAAATCATAAGGAATTATTCCGTTGGAGGCCGTTCCATTAAGTTGTATTGTATCGCCCAGGCAAATCGTATTTGATGTGTCTGCATCTACGGTGAGATTTGACACACTGATTGTTACAGTAGAAGTATCTGCACATCCTGCCTCATCGGAGGCTATTAATTGATAGGTCGTTGTAGATGAGGGGAATGCATCAGGAAATGGAGCCGACGAGTTATCAAGGTCTGCTGCCGGTGTCCAGGCAAAAGAATATGCTCCGGTTCCGCCTTCTGCAGGCTTAGAGCCTCCTAATTGAATGGTATCCTGTTCGCAAATGGCAGCATCCATTCCTGCATCGGCAGTAATTGAATCATTCACAACAACTGTCACCGTGTCTATGTCGCTACACCCGATGCCATAAGTCACAGTGAGGATATAAGATGTGGTAACATCTGGTGTAACATTTTTTTCACTGCCCAGTCCTAAGCCATTATTCCATCTATATTTCAGAGAACCCGTCCCGGTGCTTCCGGTAGCATCGAGTGTTGAGGATTGCCCGTTGCAAATGGTGTCATTGGCACCTGCATCAGCTATTGGCAAGGGGTTAGCATTCATGGTAACACTGTCAATATCCTGGCAGTTGAATGCATCCGTAACAGTTAAGACATATATTGTAGAAGGAGCAAGAGGAGTTGCATAAGGGTTTGCGAGGGTAGAGTCGCCTAATAAAGCTGAGGGTGACCATGAAAACTGTAAAGGTGCTGTACCACCGGTGCCTGACGGGGAACCTCCAATCTGTACCGAATCACCCTGGCATACCGTTTGTGACGCTCCTGCTTCGGCAATGGGAGACACACGTTCGGTTACATGTGTGGTATCGGTAACTGAACAATGATTGGTATCATGCACCGTTACATAATAATTTCCGGTATCTCCTACCTGTATGGTTTGGGTTATTTCCCCGTTGCTCCACAGGTATTCAATAAATTGAGGCTGTGCATCAAGGATTGCTGAGTCGCCGGAACAAATGGCAGAAGGAGGTATGTCGAGTGTCGGGTTTGCTACCACCCGAAAATCCTGTGACATCTCTTCTGTGCAAAAACTCACATTGTATGTATAAGTAAGAGTATAAGTGCCCAATGTATCAGGTGGGTCAAAAATAAATTTTCCGAGAGCCGTATCATAGCTAATGCCTGGCCCGGAATAGGTGCCACAAGGGTAGATAGGGTTCAGTGTATCCTGGGACTCTCCGAGGCAATAGGTGTAATCAGAAGTATCAAGTCCGATCCAGGGGCCTACATTCCAATTTTTTATGGATAATCGTTTAATTTTGTCGTTATCTGTATCAGCAATATCTACAAATCCTTTTACAAATACTGAAGTAGCTGTGGGATGGCAAAAACGTGTATCAGAAGCATCACCTATAGCATCCTGGCACATGCCTCCATTTAAACCTGCAAACGTACTTACTTCACTTTCTCTTATTTTTTTGATAGCATTATTGTTTTGATCTGCTATATATAATTCTTTAGCACAATTAATAGAAATCCCGGTTGGAATATCAAACTGCGCCACAGATGTATCTCCGATTGTGGTTCCTTTCCATCCAAATTTTCCTGCTCTGGGAAAAATTGAGTCTGAAGCAAAATTATATCTATAGACAATTTGTGCATCTCTATCTGTTATATATAAATCTTCTCCATCTGTAACAAGATGTCCAGGTCTGTATAAATTAGCTTCGCTTGATTTACGTCCTGCAGTAACATCTTTATTTCCCCTCCCTGCCAAGGTTTTTACCCTGAAGTCATTACCGGGTCTTATATCTATTCGTTTTATTTTATTCGAATCTCCTGTTGAAGATTCGGATACATATATAAAATCTAAAGAAGGATCCAATGCCAATCCAAAGGGATCCTGAAATCTTGCATCTACTCCTAATGTATCGGAAACATCTCCCTTTACACCACATTTGCCTGCAATAGTAGTAACAGTGTCGTTTCTTAGCCTCCTTATCACTTGGTTTCCTCCATCAACAAAATAAACTACATTACCAGGAGTAACAACCAGGCCAAATGGTTTATTTAATGTTGCTGAATCTATATACCCATCTTTACAACCTATTTTATTTGTATCGCCAACTATCGTTAGAGCATTTCCAAAAGTATCAATTCTAACAATGGTATTTTCATTTGTTGTATAAATTTGCCCTTTACAATCGGTGAAAATGCCTTGTGGACTCTGTATCGCTGCAGAAGTGCTATCATTTACAATTTCCGACACACAAGGCGCTTCCTTGATAAATGTTTCTTTCCAAACCGTATCACAACTGAATTTATCAATATATCCTATGCGGTGCAACATGCCGGGTTTGGGGTCACTGGGTTTAAAGTACCAAAAACTGCCGTTAAAATACACGCCTGGGCCTATGAACATACCCCCGGTATCAACAGGGGTTAGAATGTCCAGCATATCTGCAGAACAATAAGTTGTGTCGAGCCCGCTCCAATCAGCTGAGGCTGTGCCTACAAAATAACGGACAGAATCGTAAGCAACCTGGCAATTGCCGTCTCTTACTTCCAGGATAAAAAGGGTTGTGGTATCAAGTGTAGCAGTAGGATGAGCAATGGTTGAGTCGTCTAATAAAGTACCCGGGCTCCAATTGATCTTATAAGGCCGGTGTCCTCCACTGATGGTTCGTTCGCCTTCATTTAATATAAAACTGTTTCCTTTACATACCGTATCATTTGTTCCTGCATTTATATTCAAAACACCTATGGTATCTGTGCATTCAATGTTATTGGTAAAACCTAAAAGGGTATCTGGTATCATGGTGGCAGCAGTAAGGGGATAATTTCCACTGTTTGAATTATCAGCCAGGTTGTTCACAGGAGGGCTGTTGATAATACTTGATACGAATGAAATGGTGTCAATGGCCGGGCAAGCATCATTCAACAGTCCGTTTGCATTGGTTTTAACCACATAAATATCATTTTTTCCAAACCCGCTGCCGGCATTTTCTGCATATCCGGTCATGATATATCCGCCATCACTTGTTCTTTTCATTGCTCTAAATCCATCAGTACCGTCATATCCATATACCCTTGACCACTGTACATTTCCTTTGTTATTGATTTTCATCAAAAAACCATCGGAAATGCCTTTAACTTCCGATACGTTTCCGGGGTCAGATGAAACACCGCATATTGCATACCCAGAATCACATGTTTGCACTACATCTGTGGCATAATCTTTATTAGCGCCTCCGTATATGCCGGCCCATTCTTCTACAAGGCCGGAATTTAATTTCAGAACTAATATATCTTTTCCTCTTGTGCTTACTGTAGTTGTACCAACTACCAAATAACCGCCGTCAAACGTATTAATGATGCGGGTTCCCATATCAACCCCTGCCCTACTGTAATAAATACCATTAATATAATCCAGGTCAGGCTCAAATTTCATGACAATCAGTTCGCGTTTATTCAAATTATTGCCGAAATGTCCATATCCCGTTACCACAAAATCTCCTGCAAGGTCTTCGATAACACATGATCCGGCTGAACCATCGGATATATCAAAATTTCTTGAATCGTTTATGCTTCCGTCCGGATTAATCAACTTGATGAACCCGGTTGTGTCTGATGTTCCTGCATCCCTTCGTATTCCTGTAATGACAATTTCATTTATGGATGTTTGTACAACAGACCGGCCTATCTCATTTACAGCTGTTCCGGCTCCATCTTCCCCATACCGGTTACTCCAGTCAACCGAATAATTGCCGTAATCTATATCCATTTTACTTACCCCTATATCCTGGTTGGTTAAGGCTGCCGTACTTGACACATCGCCTAATATAATCACTTTGCCGGTAGCTTTTGAATAATGCATATCCCACAAATGATCATCCATTGCGGAAGAAGTAGCTACTGTATTAAAACCATAAAAAGCAGCGGTTTCATTAGGCAATGCAACGTTATCTTTCAATATCATGGAAAGCACGATATCATCCATTCGCCCGGATTTAAAAGCATATCCACCTATAACATAGGCTGTGTCCAATTCAATAATCGCTGTTCCTATTTCATCCTCCGCATCTCCGATGATTTTTTGAAATGTATACTGGGCATGTATAAGAGAAAGATTAAAAAATACTAAAAGTAAAAGATAAAATACTTTTTTAAAAATTGAAGGCATATTAATCTTGGTTCATATGTTTATATTTTATTTTTTCAATGGTCATATGGAGCTCGCCATGAGTTTAATTTGTTGACTTT
>CAZJWE010000129.1:0-9882 GCA_964549265.1 uncultured Bacteroidales bacterium
TATGAAAAACTCTGAAAATTTTGATGCGAAGGAATTATTAGAAGTCCCCTTTAATCTATTGACTTTGTGCAAACCAAATAGCATCTTAATAATCATGCTCGTGTGTGTCAAAAAAATTGTCATGGCTCGGTTCATTTTTATTAGAATTTTAATTTAACTCCTCCACCAAATGATTTCGTATTAGGAAGAGCGATATATTCAAAACCTCCGATTCCATTTCCGCTTGAAGTGCTGACTTCCGGATCAAAATTCGGATAATCCGTCATTAACCAAAGGTTTCGCGCGCTAAGATATACTGTTGCCGATTGAGCAAACGTAGACTTTAACCATTTTGCCGGTATATTATAACTTATCCTTATTTCCCGCAATCTGAAAAATGTTGTGTTGAACACAGCAGATTCGGATATATTCCATAAAACCTGGTCATAATATTCATCCATTTTTTCAACAGGAATGGTAATATCGTTATCTCCTACTACAACCAACTGCTTATTTTCATCTAAATATCCCTTTTTGGCGTTTTCAACTTTTAACCCTTGTTCACGGTCTTCTGTTTCTTCTCCAATACCGTATGCCCACAATAATGCATTCATTCCACTGAACATATTCCCGCCTTTACGCCAATCGGCCTGGATTGAAAGGGTAAATGATTTATATTTCAGGGTATTAAAGAAGTTAAATTCAAAATCTGGGTTTACTTTTGCTATCACTTTTGGCTTACCTTGCAGAGGCATTCCATAATTTGGATTTGCACTTCCACTGGCGGTGGTTTTGCGGCTATCCACAACAATATTTCCGTTTTGATCCCTGACATAAGAAGATCCGAAAATAACAGGGTATTCAAGGTCCTCTAATGCAAATACACCAACACTTTCGAAATTCTGATCACCGACTGCAATGCTTTCTGCTTCTTTTGACAGCGATTTCACTGTATTGTTATACGTTGTAAAGTTGGTACGAATTGTCCATGAAAAATTTTTCTGTTTCACAGGTTTCAATGACAACATGACCTCATGACCAATATTTTCAATTTCCCCTGCATTTCTGTATTCATTTGCATACCCTGATGACCTGGGCAATGGCACAGTAAAAATCTGGTCTTTTGCATTGGATTTATAAAAGGTGTAGTCAACCCCAACACGGTTATTAAAAAAACGGAGGTCTATTCCTGTTTCAAAGGTATTGTTATTTTGAGGCCTTAAATCGTCACTACGCAATGTACTGGTTTCTGAATATGCAACAACTTCTTTATAAGGGAAGGTATAACTGGTTTCAGACAAACCTGTTGTATGCGTTGTAGGAAAATAATAATTGCTGGTTGCAAAAATATCACCGGCCTGTCCTACCTGAGCATAAGAAATTCTTACTTTACCATATGCCAGGTATTTATTTTTTCTGAAATAATCGAGTTCTGTAAATACAAATCCCAACGATACCGAAGGATAGAAAAATGTCCTGTTGCCACGTGGCATGTTCGAAACAATGTCGGTTCGCCCGGTTGTTGTGAGAAACAACATGCTTTTGTAGTCCATTTCGAGGCTTCCGTAAACACCTATAGTGCGTTCTCGTGTTATAATACTGCTTACAAGCTGTTTATTGGTTCCCATAATATTATCAAATCCACCAATCTGGATACCTGTCCCCAATAGACTTTGAGTTGCTGTCCGGGTATCATAAATTTCATTCCCAAAAAGGAGATTCATTCCAATGTCTTCATTAAGATTACGGGTTATATTGAGTTGTAAGTTTGAATAAATTGAATTGAAATAGAAAATACGGTCTTTGATTTTACCACCAGAAGGTAAATCTTGTTCACTTGCTATGACAGGGTATCCTCTCCCCTCTCCTGACCCCAGAGAAACGACTTCTTTATCTTTCAGGGTATAATTATCAATTCCTGCCCTGTACGATGCATTGAGCCAATCATTTGGAGAATACACAAAATTCATGTTTCCGAAAAAACGGCTTGTTTGTTCATGATAATCATTGTGCTTGAGCGCCCAGTATGGATTATCGGCCTCTTTCCTGTAATGTTTTTGAATGTATTGGTTATCGGGATGTTCATAAGGCTTATTGGCCAGATTATAGGTGCGGGGTGCAAAATAGACAGAGAATAAAGGATTTGCCGGATTGGGCCCATCAGGCACTTTATTTACTTTAATATTTGAATAATTCAATGAAGTACCGGCCTTTATTTTATCTGTCAGGTCAATCATTCCTTTAAACTTTGTTGTAATTTTTTCCATTCCGGTTGCAGGAATGATTCCGCTTTGATTAACAGATGAAAATCCTAAAGCATAGTGTCCTTTTTGATTTGAAGAAGAGATATTCACAGAGTTTTTAAATGATTCACCAGGCTGAAAAAAATTTCCAATATTGTCATACACATTGGGTGTATTTGTAGGTTCACCTTCTACAGGGAAGGAATAAGGATTTTGATAACCAGAGAGGTAATTTTCTTCCTGTGATTGGTATGGCTTCAGTGTATCAATACGCGGTCCCCAGGAATAGGATGAATATAAATTAAGATTCCCTTCTTCTCCCTGAGCATATTTTTCTTGCAGTTTGGGAAGCCGGGATACTTGTTCGCGGGTATAGCTTGAACTGACAGTAACCAATGTATTTTGTTTGGCATTTTCAGCAGCATCACCACTTTTTGTCGTGATCACCACAACACCGTTGGATGCTCGCAATCCATATAATGCTGCTGCTGCTGCTCCTTTAAGAATATTGATTGATTTAATATCTGAGGGGTCTATATCGAGTGATCGGGAAGAAGGGTCTGTTCCCTCTCCCAGTGATGTTGTAAAAGCCCTGTCTGTTGAGACAGGCATTCCATCTACGACATACAAGGGTTGATTATTGGTGGAAATAGAACTATTGCCCCTGATCCTTACCTGTGAGCCTGCGCCCGGCATACCGCTTTTTTGTTGAACAAGCACTCCGGCTGCTTTCCCTTGCATTGCTTTGGCCACATCTTCTTCACCTGAATTTTCTATTTCATCTCCTTCTACTTGTTGGGTTGTATATCCGAGTGCTTTTTTCTCTTTTCTGATTCCCATTGCTGTTACAACAACTTCTTCTACTGATATGGCCTTTGAACGAAGCGTCACATCTATTTGTTGGCGCCCATCTACAGGGATGGTTTGCGTTTCTTTTCCCACAAAACTAAAAACCAACGTATCATTGGGCGATGGGACACTTATGTTATATTTCCCGTCCAAATCACTAATGGTTCCCCGGCTTGTACCTTTTACAACGATCGTAACACCCGGAATGGGCTGTCCATCATCTGCATCTGTAACAACACCATTAATTTCGGTTGACTGGGCTTCACCTTGCAGGATGAATCCGGATAAACATAAAAGAACACATATCAATCTCCTCATTATACAAAAAAAAGATGGTTATATTTTACGTCCAAATATCCATAATTTTTTGTTAACTAAAAAGAAAATAATGATTTTTTTAAAACTTTATTGCATCGAATCTCCCAAATCGAATAATAGTCATGTTTTGAATATCATCTCTAATATAGTGTTTGTCTATAAATAAAAAAGGCTGCCCCATCCGAGGCAGCCTCTGCTAAAGAACAGAATACTGAACTTTAACCCTAAAACACGATGAATGTTTTATTGTATGTTTTTCCGTTTTGTGAAATAATCATTATATATGTTCCATTTTGTAAATCCGATACATTTATTTTTGTTTCATTATTCATTTGTCTGGCCATTATCATTTGGCCATTGGTTGAATAAATTCGCACAACTGCACGTTCTATATTTGTTAAGTGAATGACATCATTGGTCACCGGGTTGGGATATATCGCTATTTCTGTATTCATTTGATCTATTCCGGTAATAAGATCAAGGTTGCCCGTTGATTCGGAAGCAAACGAATTACCTGTTGCTTTCTTTCTAACAATAATATCATTGTTCCCACTTGCGTTTACCGTTGTTGTGTCAGCTATCGAATACCATACTGTGCCGCCATCTGTTGAGTATTCCATGCCATCGCTTGTCGTGACTGTATCATTTCCTGGTTTCACAAAAACAGCTTCAGGAGAATCGGAGTCTGACAAAGATACAGAAGGCGCTTCAAGGCGTGCCGGAATGGTAAGTTTCACAACTTCAGATGCAAGTTCAGATGCATTTGCTTTGGTCATAAAATATAAAGTGTCTGCTGTATTGCCTGCTGCAGGTACATTCAAATCAACTACCATGCCTGTTCCTGTGGTTGTGTCAGAAACAAAATGATCATTAGAATAAATGACCGTTGAAGGAATCGTTTCAGCAGTTGTCTCATCCTCATAATTTATTGAAACAGATGGAGTGTTGGCTTTTTGAACCTGAATAACCAACCGGTAATTGGATGTATTGGATTTTTCTCTTACATACACCGGCCCTTCTATAAAAACTACACTGGTTGATGTATTAGAACAATCATACCAATCGCCGTTTGTACCATCGGTTGAATTCAGGCTATATTGCATCGTGGTAAGCGTATTCAGCAATACTCCTTCAGCAACATTTGCACTCACATTGGATAAGTCAAGATCACCATCCAGGTTGCTTGTTGATTCTGATGCAAAGGCCGAACCTGTAGCTTTGACTCTTACCCGTATATCCTGATCACCACGGGAATCAATTGTTGTTGCATCAAGTATATCATTCCATGTACTTCCCTGATCGAGCGTATACTCATAACCATCGGCAGTGGATACAGTATCACCGGAACCGTCAGCAGATTTTACAAAGTATGCATTGGCAGAACTTTGATCTGTTAATGAAACAACAGGTGGAGCCGTACGGGCCGGAATGGTCAAATCCTGAACAGAAGATAAAAAGCTTGAAGCAGCGGCTAATGTCCTGAAGTAAACATGTTCGTTGTCACTGCCATAAGCAGGGATTAAACCGGATATATTCAGTACTGTACCGTCTCCCTGGGTTCCTGATGTAGCAAAACTATCTAATGAATACTCATCTGTGACAGCAATAGCTTCTGCTGTTGTTTCTGCACTATAATTTATTGAATAAACCGGAGGTGCAGGTCTTTCTGGTATTTCCAATGCCTGTATATCAGATGCTAAAGCAGTATCATTGGCTTTTGTTCTGAAATAAACAGTATCATTACCTTCACCGTATTCAGGCACAGTAAGGGTGAGTGGCTGGCCATTCCCATCTGTTCCTTCTGTAGCAAAATGATCATAGGAATACACATCTGTTGACGTGACTGATTCAGTGGTACTTTCATTTTCGTAATCTATTGAATACGAAGGTGTCCCTTGTTTTGCAATTCTGGCAACCAGTCTGTTATTGGTTGTATCGGAAGTTTCCCTGACAAACACACTTCCTTCTATAAAACTCACAGTGGTAGACGAATTATCACAGGCTGTCCAGTCACCATCCAAGCCGTTTGTAGAATTCAGGCTATATTCCATAGTAGTCAATGTATTGGTAAGGATTTCTTGTGCAACATTAACATCCACCATACTAAGGTCAAGCGGTCCGTTCAAATTGCCTGTGGAAGTAGAGGCAAATGTTGTATCCGTTGCTTTGACTCTTGCATAAATTGTATCATTGACACTTGCATCAACCACGGTTGTATCTTCAATATCGTTCCATGTTGAACCAACATCAATGGTATATTCATATCCATCAGCAGTGATTACAGTATCACCTGTTCCATCGGCAGATTTCACAAACCGTGCATTTGCAATGCCTTTTTCAGATAATGAGACAATAGGTGCTGCATCTCTCGCAGGAATAACAAGGTCTTGTATTTCTGAGGGAAGCTCATATTGTGTTGCATTGGTCATGAAATAAAGATGTCCATCAGAATTTCCATAATCAGGCACATTCAATTCTACGGGAGTACCATTTCCATTTGTCACATCATTTACAAAATTATCTGTTGAATAGGAATCTGTAGCTGGCACATTTTCGGTTGTAGTCTCATTCATATAATCAATGGTGTATGTTGGTGCAGGGCCTGGTTCTGCTATAGTATAAACAACCCGTGAATTGGATGGCTTGTTTTTCTGACGTACGACTACATCACCAGGTTCAAACAGTACACCTTCTGTTATCATATTACTACAACTTTTCCATTCACCGCCATTGATCTGGTATTCCATTGTATTTTCGGTGAATACCAACATGCTGTCACGTACATTAATATCCACATTATCCAAATTGATATCAGCTATATATTCAAATGATAGTTCATCGCCAAAATAAGCGGTGCCGTCATAACTACCTATTAATTTATAATAATAAGTAGTTGTTTCCAGGTTGTTAATTATTCCATTCACACTTATTTTTATTGTGCCATTGGCTGAATCAGGAATGGCTGTAATCGTATCATATTGTTCTTCGGGGAAAAATGGTGATGTATATCTCACAGCAAAACGCAGATTTTCCACTAATTGGTCTTTAGGGTCAACGCTTCCGTATAATACTGCTGAGTCTGCATCTACTACACTGCTGTCTGTGAATAATTCCGGGGAATTGGGATCTGCCAGTTCATAAGCGCCTATATCAATTATTTTTGACCCGTTTTCATCCCCGTCTTGTACCCTTGGAAATTCTTCTCCCCGTTGGTCTCCACTAGGCGGATTATTAATAAGTGAATCTCCTGCATCAACTGCCATACTTGTATTCTGCAGAGCATGTGTTTTGGTTTCTCCTCCATTATCTGCAAGGTCTTCCAGTGACGGATTTAGTACATCTGAGGAATTCCCCACATAATCGTCGTTTGCGTTTGGATTGCCTGCAGGCAAACTCACAGAACCACTATTGTCACCAATTAAATTATATCCATTGGACTTTATTGAACCGCCCTGTTCGCAGACATCAGGATAAACATTGCCACTGCTTGAACCATCCATGTTTGTAGCTATAATGTTATGAGTCAATGTGAGGGTCCCACTGTTAAAAATACCGCCTCCATCACCATGTTCATCGTCGTTTGTGTTGCAGGTGTTTTTGGCCACGGTACTGTGGGACATGATAATTTCTCCGGTATTATATATGGCACCTCCATGCCCTTTGGTTGTGTTGCCGCTAAATGTTGATTGTTCAATGGTATCGTTGGCAGCATCTAAATTTGTGATTCCACCACCGGTATGTCCTGCAACATTATTTATAATAGCACAACCTGATATATTAACCCCTACCGGATTAGCCATTGGAAACTTTAACAATAATCCGCCGCCTGTACCATTGGTTGTATTGCCATCAATGGAGCAATCTTTTATTAACGCATCAATATTGGGAAAATTGGAATTACCGGATAAATAAATACCACCTCCGCCTTGTAAACTATCATTTTCAACTGCCACTGTGCTGGTATTATTTACTATTTGTGTTCCTGTGATGTCAATTGTAATACTCATATCTCCATCTGCAATGGCTGCAATGCCCGCACACGAGCCTTTGGTTGTTTTATTATCTTTTATTATACTATTATCAATACTTACAGAGTAAGGCATACTAATCATTCCACCTTCATTGTAATTAAAAATTCCTGCACAACTGTCAGCAGTATTTGAGGCAACAATTACATCGGTTAACTCTAAATTGCTTGCATTAAAAATACCAGCTCCAGCAGGTGCCTGGCATTCTGTGATTTTGACATTATCGAGGATTAAATTATCAGAAGCATTTGCAATGCCTCCACCCGGATATGCCGGGTTGCCATACCTGATGGTTAAATCTTTAATTGTTACACGTTGACCCTGAGCAACATAAAACACTCTGTTTGATGCATTTCCGGGTAGTATGGCCGGTTGAATAATGGTTTCATCCGGGCCTGTTCCCTGGATTGTAATGCTATTATTCACATAAATGCCTCCCCCGGGATTTTGTCCCGCGCCTTGTTCCGGTACTTCTTCGGTCAGTGTTCCGTGAACTTCAATGGTACCCCCCATAACCTGACTTATGGCATGGGTCAATGTGGCCCATGGTGTTTCAGGATCCTGAGCTTCCATTGGAGTATATGAGTCATCGCCAGTGCCCGCATTCACATAATACGTTTGCTGTGCTAATAATGATCCACTGCATAATAACAAAAAAATTGAAATCAAAAGAATAAATTGTCTTTTCATAATAAATGTATTTTTAATTTAACAATATGTATTTGAAAATTTTAGTTTTTTAATTTGTTGCCTCATTATATTCAGACATTATTTAATTCCATATTCCCTATTCAAAAATTATTTGTAATTTTATTTTTTTAAAAATTTTTCATTTAAATATTAAAAGTAATCCCATTAAGCCCTATTTTCGATGATGGACATTCACAACGAACAGGATTTTGAGTTGATATATAAAAAATACTACTCAATGCTTTATCATATCGTCCTTAAGATGACAGAAGATAAGGTTGTTGCAGAGGATATTATACATGATGTTTTTATAAAAATCTGGAATAAACGAAATGACTTGGTGATTCATGGTTCTGTAAAATCATATCTTATTAAATCCTGCATTAATTCAACAATCAATTTTTTAAATCAACTACATAATAAAAATGAAATAACACTTGAGGAACATGCTGTATCTAATGAAAACAACAACGACACATACCAACATTCTTTAGATAAACAATACATTAAAAAAAGAATGCGGAAAGAAATCAACCAACTCCCAACGATGTGCAAAACTGTTTTCATCCTGAACAGATTTGAAAAAATGAGTTATAAAGATATTGCTTCCTATCTTGATATTTCTGTAAAAACTGTTGATAATCATTTATGGAAGGCAGTAACACATTTACGAAAAAAACTGAATGCATTAAAAGAAGGAAACATATAAAAAAGAAGTTCTACATTTGTTCTATGAAACGAAAAATATACATTTTATTGGCCTTGTTTTTAATAATGCTAAATACCCCGGCCTCAGAAAGCAAACTTGATTCTATTATCAGCATTCACAAAAATGATGTGATGATTTCACAAGTATTGAATATGATAAGCAGAGAATATGGAATCAATTTTTCGTTTTCAAAAACCATATTACCATTGGAAAAAAAAGTAAATATAAAAGCAAAAAGACAGCCTGTCATGAAAATATTAGACCACTTATTCGTTGGTACAGGTATTCGTTATACAACAATAAAAAAACATGTTGTTTTAATATTTGACCCGGCTGAATCCGCATTTAATCCAGATGACAACACACCGGAAGATATTATTATTTCTTCCGGGAAAAAAAATAAACCATTACATCGTACTCAACACCCCCGCAACGAAACAACAGAAAATGATACTGTAAAACGTGACACGATACCTTCTGTGCATTCAATCTCACCTTTAAGATCAATTCCATTGCAACCTGAAAGGATCAATGTGTTTGATACGATAACTATAGATTCCAATATTCTGAATGAACATCATAATAAACTTAAGATTGATAAGGGCCAGGGGAATTTATTTCAATTAGGTGTTGGTGGAGGTTATGATTTTTATTATAACCATTTTGGCATGGAATTTTCTATATATAGGCCTGCATTAAAAAATATTTCATTTTCACTATCTGCCAATTTATTTCCATTACATCAAATCAACACACATGATGAGCAATATGATGCTGAACTAAAACAATGGAATGTAAATCTGGATGTCTTATATCATTTTGCATTATTAAGAGATTTATCCGTTTTAATTTCAGGAGGTTACCAATACTCTTCAAAAACGTATACAACAAGTCAACTTTTAGAATTTACTACTTTATATGGTGATCGCCGGGAACGTATTCATGAAAATAAAGAGCAGACCGTATATCATGGGATGAATACTGGAATTATAAGCATGTATCAATTTCATAATATTTTTTTTTATTTAAAATATAATTATTTATTTTCAGGTGAAACACAATCAGT
>CAZJWE010000130.1:0-9856 GCA_964549265.1 uncultured Bacteroidales bacterium
GCTTCTTAATAATCATGCTCGTGTGTGTCAAAAAATTTGTCATGGCTCGGTTCATCTGTTTATATTTTAATTTTTTTGTTCAATAATTATGTATGCTGATGACATGAATCATTCTTCCTTTTCTTGTTTTGATCTTGATATAAATTCCTTAATGAATATGCCTGCTACCAATAATAACAAAATGAGCGAGCTAGCAAAGGATATTTTTTTTCCAACATAATATGAATCAGGCCTGAATTTAAATACAATTTCATGCTTCCCTTCAGGAATTACCATACATCTTAATACATAATTTGCTCTTAAAATGGGTGCCGGTTCATCATCTATATAAGCTTCCCATCCTTCAGGATAGTATATTTCTGAAAATACAGCCATTTGTTTTGAATTAGCTTTTGATGTGTAAATTAGTTGATTTGGAGCATATGAATCCAAAACAATAAATGAATTTGTATCTTTGGTGAATGATAGTGATTGGAGGTGTTTTTGAAACGCTTTATCAATTACAGCCGTTTGGTCGGGCCGGATACTGCCCAATGTTTTGATCTCTTCATCGGCATCCTCTACAATCTGGTAATTGTTTACAAACCAAGCATTTCCATATCTATATGGATTCATGACCGGAGGTGATTGGGGATTGATGATGAGGTACTTTGTGTTTAACATGTTCAGAACATCTTGTTGCATTAATGTGTTATCCATTTTTTCTTTGGAATATCCTTCCCTGAACACATTGATAATGTTTTCCATATTAGAAAAAATATAATAATCTATCAATTCCTGATACCTTTGTAATTTAGCTCCATGATACCCTCCTATTGAGTTATGAAAATATGAGGCTCTTGCACTGTTAAATGGACTGGCTGTTAAATCAAGTACTCTGAAATTTTCTTCTTTATCATTTAATATAAATTTGTCGGCTTGTGTTAATTTAAAAGGTTGCTTAACTTCTGTTTTAGGTACAAAGTTATCATCATTAAGATATCGTTTGTTTATAGCCCACATATCCACTAAAAACAAAACACCCAATAACACAATAACAGAATTGGTTTTAAGCTTTTGTTTAAATGAAAGCCAAATCAATCCTGCAGCCAACATAACAAAAATAAATGACCTGAATGCATCGGCACGCAAGAGCATTTTTCTGTCTTCTCGTAATGCCTGAGCCAACTCATTGGGTAATGCATTGTCTGTATCAGCCATAAAATTATCTGTAATTCCTGGTAACAATGTATAAAGTAAGGTGATTCCGCCAACGATATATACAGAGTATTTAAATGCTTTTTTAAATTTCTCTTTATCAACTCCTCCCATGACAATTTTCCGGACACCAAGCATAGCAAGCAATGGAACGGCAAATTGTACAATGACTAAGATGGATTTTGTATCTCTGAATTTTCCATATCCGGGAAAGTAATCAATCATGAAACTCGTCAGCCACATAAAGTTTTTCCCCCATGACAGGATAACCGAAATAATGATTATAGTTACTAACCACCATTTTATTTTCCCTCTGATAATAAACAATGACAAAAAGAAAAAGAAAAAGACAGCAGCTCCTAAATAAATAGGCCCGGATGTAAATGGTTGCGAGCCATGATATGCCCTTATTTGATTTATATATTTATTTGCCTGTTTTGGCGGTAATTGCCGTAACATTTTAAATGCTGCTGAATTCTCTGATATTTCTTTAGGCGAAGACATGCCCCCTTTGAAATTTGGGATTAAAAAAGTTAGTGTTTCATCAATACCATAACTCCATTGCGTAATGTAATCTTTACTCAGTCCTTTATCTCCCAGTTTTCCTTTTTTTTGTGAAAGTTCAGAGCCTCCACGCATAGAATATTCTCCATATTCATACGTGCGCCATAATTTTCCAAAATTAGAGCCAATGGCCAATATTGCAGCAATTAACAATACACCGGATACCTTTGCAAAATGAGCCGTGTTTTTTTCTTTATTTTCTTTAACAAATTCAAATAAAATGAACAATCCTATGGCTATGGCTGTATAATATGATATTTGCGGATGAAATGAAAACAATTGTAAACCAAGGAACAGCGCAGTGATAGCACCCCCAATAAGCATATGCCGCCTGTAAGCCATAAAGACTCCGGCAATAATTGGTGGCAAGTAAGCAATGGCTTCTGTTTTAGATGTATGTCCCGCTGACATCAAAATAAAAATATTAGATGTAAAAGCAAATGCAATGGCTCCCGGAATGCTGAGCCATG
This sequence comes from uncultured Bacteroidales bacterium, assembly GCA_964549265.1. Classification (GTDB taxonomy): domain Bacteria; phylum Bacteroidota; class Bacteroidia; order Bacteroidales; family JBBRXJ01; genus CAYMKE01. Next base: position 2,232 of record CAZJWE010000130.1, read on the forward strand.
GACTTACGCCAAAAGCAAGTAATGTAATATAAAAACCAAGTAAACAAATAAACAAATAGCTTCCCGGACGCTCTCCAATTTTCAATAAATCGTCAACATACCTGACAAGATTCGCATTGGATTTAACTGAGATCAAAAAAGCCGGCATCCCGCCAAAAGCACGGTTTGTCCACAATGCCTCTTCTCCTGTGCGTTCCCTGTAATCTTTTACTTCTTTTGACATGCCCCTGAATTGCTGAATATCACCCATTTGCAGTCTTTGGCCATCAAGCAAAGGAGAAAAATAAATGTATGAAATAACAATAAAAATAATTATGGCGAGTACATGCGGAACAATTTTGTTTGATTTTTTCATATGTTTATAATTTGATTTTCAAAGGTCATATGGAGCTCGCCATGAGTTTAATCTATTGACTTTGTGTAACCTAAACAGATTATTAATAATCATGCTCGTGTGTGTCAAAAAAATTGTCATGGCTCGGTTCATATGTTTATTTTTTTGTCCAAATATAACGATTATTATCTTTTTTTCGATGCTTAAAGAGAAGTGAATTTTAAAACATAGTTGCACGGTATCTTTGTATAGGCTTATTGAACCATCAATTTTTTATAATAATGATGTTTATCGGTTTCAACAAAAATTATATATGTACCGGGAGAAATTTCCTTTAAAGGTAAATCAAAAGAACTGAAATCTTTTACATGTATTTTTTTCCTGATTGTTTTACCATATAAATCCAGTATTGACAAATACTTTGACCTTGAAGGCAAGTCTATCTTTACATCTTTATCAGCTGGATTCGGGTATAAGTTAATGGTGTGATTGATCTTGTTCTCATTTGTTATAGTTGATCCTGAATTTATCATTATATCTATACTTCCAGTATTGGAGTTGATTGGAACAAGATATGCTTTTTCGATTGATGATGCACTTACATAATACGTTGAAGGAAAAAATGCCATTTTGAATGATGGGATGGCTTTAATATAATAATTACCTTCTTTTATAGCTGAAAAAGAAAAAGTGCCAAAGCTTATATTTGCAGTATCCATGTTAAAACAATACCCATTACTATCCTTTCGAATCAATACCACACTCCCGCTATATATTAAAGAAGAATCGGGAGTATATACCTGGCCGCTTAATTTATAACGAGGTTGCCTGCTGTATGTATAGCTGATTATGATTTCATTGGTAATGGTATCATAAGGATGTATTGATGTGGGTCCGTATACCATAAGTTTAACCGTATATGTTCCTGTGGTTGCATATGTATGATGCGGTGATGTAGCCGTTGATGTGGTTCCATCATCAAAATCCCATAATACATCTTCTACCGGGCCGGTAGAATTATTTGTAAAATAAACATTGTAGTTATCATCGTAATATATATAATCTGCTCTACAGGGAATCGTATCCAATACTTCAACCGTGTCGCAATAATAATGGGAACATATATGGTTTACATCTTCTGCATATAAACATATAAAATAGCTGCCTGGAAATTGATATGTATGTGACGGGTTTTGTTCCTCCGACACATGTCCATCACCAAAGCTCCAATGCCATGAAACCAGGTTATCAGAAGAAGTATTATTAAATGAATAAGTATAGCCTTCATCATGTTGTGCATGAAAAAAAGCCGAACAACCGGGCATGGTAATGGCAATATCTTTACATATTGAGTCTATACATAATGAGTCTCCCGAAGCAATAGACAAACATACGCTATAAATACCTGTATCAGGAAATTGATATAAAAATTGTTTCTGGGTTGCTGTCATTGAATCATTAACATACCAGCTTCTTGTGTGTGGCCACATAGAAACGTCTACCAATGATGTATCAATAAAATGACCTGTATAAAACGAATCTATAGAATAATCATACCCTGCAATACATTGCGATAAAGCATGGGATTGAAACAATAATGGTACAATGAAAACAATCCAAAATGTTTTAATAATGTGATGCATAAATTCATCATTTAATATATTTCAAAATTACAGAATTATATTGAATGATGAATTTGTGTTAACAGCTTTTTAAAAAAGCTGTTAGATCAAATTAAATGTATTCCTTTTGATTACCGGCTATTCAATGATCACCTTTTTTTTATACAACCCGTTTTTATAATAAACAACAATGAGATAAATTCCATTATTGATTTCAGAACAATCGAATCCGGCACTTTGTTCGACCTGCTTACTTATCAACAACTTACCTGTTTGGTCATACATTTTAAGATGAGCAGTTTGCTTGATGTCTATATATAGCTTATCATGAACTGGGTTTGGATACATTTTAATACCGGGGGGGCGTTTAATTTCTTCAGTGCTTAAATTATTTCTTTCAGCAAGTTGTATATCAATGCTTCCCGTATTCAATGTAACGGATAACTTATAAGAGTTTTCAAGGCTTACAGCATTATAATAATATGTAGGCATATATTTTTCCTCTGACGGGATTGCTTTGATAAAATAATCTCCTCTGCCCACTTTTAATAAAAACGATCCGTCTGATGTACAGACAGAATCAATGCTATGATAATTTCCTAATGTGTCAGCTTTAATCAGTATGACTTTAACATTACCTGAATAAATAGTGCTGCCTGAATAAACATGCCCTTCTATTATATATAAAGGATTTCTGCTATAAGTATAAGTGATATTAATTTGTTTGGTTATTGTATCTGTTGGGCTTAATGAATTAGAACACTGAACAATCAATGACACAGTATAGTCTCCATAACTTGAATATGTATGATGCGGTGATTCGTCTGTAGATGTGTTTCCATCTCCGAAATCCCAAAAATAAGCGTCTACAGGCCCTGAAGATGTATTTGTAAATTGAACATTATAATTATCATCAGCATATATAAAATCAGCAATGCATGGTGTTGTATCCAATACAATTAGTGAATCACAATGTTGTTGAGAACATATGTGGTTCTGGTCTTCGGAAATAAGACAAACAACATAATCACCAGGCATTTGGTAAGTATGTTGAGGATTTACATTCAGCGACGTTTGACCGTCACCAAAATCCCATTGCCAGGAAGTTAAATCATCAGAAGACATATTAGTAAAAGAATATGTATACCCGTTAATATGCTGTGAAGTAAAGGATGTATAACAATCAGGTGCTGTAATTTTTATATTTTTACAAATTGAGTCGCTGCACCAGGTATTGGTCTCAATTACAAGGCAAACGTTGTATGTTCCGGTATCCTGAAATTGAAACGTGAATGATTCCTTATTGTTTGTTATTGAATCATTTATCATCCATAACCATGAATTAATATTGTCTGATGAATCTGTATATGAAGAGTCTGTAAAATGCACCCAAAATACTGAATCTGTTTGATATCCAAATTGTGCTGTGCATTGTGAATATGCATAATATTGAATTGATATCAAGAGAAACAGAATTAAAAAAAATTTTTGCTTTATCATATATTAATTTTTTTTACACTTTTATTTATAAACGGACTATCAACCAATTTATTAAAAAAGACAGAAATCAGAATGAACTGAGAAAGGGAAAAATCACATAAAAAAAACATCTGATTTCTGTCTTTGATTTTATTTATTGTTTTATTGAACCACTAATTTTTTGATAAAAGAGCCTGTATTATTGTTGACAACAACAATATATATACCCGGTGCCATCCCTGAACAATTGATCATTATTTGTTCATCAATTTGTACATTGACTTTCTTTTCGCCGGTTTGATTGTAAATTGTTACGTCTGATGTTTCACTTACCCGGACATTTACCACATCACTTACAGGATTCGGATACATAGTGAATCCTTTGGGAATTGAATTTACTTGTACTAACTGAACCGGCGATTCTTTAACAGTATAAGTTACGACAGCAGTTGCTGTGCATGTTCCGTCACCTACTTTAGCATAAAATTCCTGTCCATCAGTAACTGTAACATTCGTTGGATCGGGAACCTCTTCGGTTAAACCAGCATCATTATACCATGTTACCGTTTCGCCTGTACCTGCTGTGATTTCATCATTAAGCTCTGTCAGGTCAATGCCTGTGGCTTCGTTATCACAAATTTCAGGTGTTTGATCGTTGGCAGTGGGATTATCCCCAAATGAAACATTAACAGTATCCGAATTGCTTAAGTTATAAAATGGTTCAGTGACAATAGCGACATAATCGCCCGGTTGATCTACTACTAAAGTATCAGTTGTACCCAATTCTGTGCCGGGGTCTGATAACTCGTGCCATGAATATGTATTTGAAGGACTTTCACCGGCACGCAGGGTAATTGTGCTCCCGTTGCATGCTTGTTTATCAGCACCTAAATCCACAACAGGTGCATTGGCAATGATCATATCATCAAAATGTGCATGTAACCAAACACCGGTGTTTTTAGTTACTTCTATTTGTGGCCTTACATACATGCCTTCATATTCATCTATATTAAAGTCTAAATCTATATATGCATCAGGGGTATAATTTGATGAATTAATGGTATGTAAAGTGGTTAATTTGTTTTCACATTCATACAGGTTGATATTTATATTGATGCTGGGATCCAAAGAAGCAACATCTACAGCTTTAAATTTTAATAATAAATGTGATGTAGATGTAACCGGCCCCACAGCGTTTTCATAAATACAGGAAGTTTTTTTCAGGGGGTTAACCATCCCCAGGTATAGTGTTTCCTCGGTTGAGTTCCTTTCAAAACCTTCACCCGTGATCCAGTTCTCGGTTCCTGTGAAACTGGTAAAACGCTCTTCCACTGGAATATCTTCTGCATTTTCTTTTGTAATGGCAATATTACTTGTATCGTTATTTATTTTGCCATCGCCTGTAAGAGAAGTATAAGCTTTAAACGTGTAATCGCCTTCATCCGTGTCGGTTACGTTTCCAATTGAAAGGGTGTCTTTTTCCAATTGTGCCAGGGTTTCAGTTATTGTTCCGTTGAGTGTTTCATCTCCGCCAGGAGTTTTGATAAGCACATCTACAGGAATATTCGAGACACCAGAACTGCCAAAATTAGTAACAACTACTTGTACTTCAGTACACCCCGTGCTTATATTATGAATAATTTCAGTAACACCAACATCATCGGCAGGCACGTCAAACTCATCCGCACCAATATCCGGGTATGAATCATCCCTGTCTTCGCCATCAATATCTGTAATTATTCCGCTTATTGTTGTGGCAGCGCTGTCAAGTTCAGGGTTTGAGACATGCAAATCTTTACCCGATACATAAAAAGGATCAACACTGATGGAATGGGCGTCTTCACCTGTTGCTGACTGAAAAGCAGCCAGGTCGGCTATAGGTTGAAAATTATAATATGCCAAAAATCCGCCATTTGTGTAAAAATCATTATAATCACCGGAATAAGTCACACTCCCTGTTTCTATGTACATGACATGCTCTTTGGCGTTATTGGTTAACACATTATTTGTAAATGTAAAATTACCGGAAGCGGAACCGGTAATAGTAACTGTTTTGGCATATTCATATTTTTCATATACATGTGCATTATTATACCTGACAAAAATGCTGGCATTGTTATTATTATTAAAACTCATTGCACTAGATGCGCAGGAGAGAAAATTATTATAGATATTTATTTTATAAAAAGCGTCTTCAATAGTATTATTTGTACTAATACCCGTACCTTCAGCAAAAATTTTATTGCCGGATACTTCTATTTCTGTACATCCATAAAGATAAACACCCGAAGTATACTGATCTTCAAAGATTTTTATTGTGTTTTGGGAGACTTTGCTATAATCATTAGAGTCTAAACGGACACATGTTTTTATTTGATCTTCAATACTATTATTTACAATATTTATATTATTGATTGTACCAGATTGTCCTTTACTATATATACCATAATAACCATTTTTTATAACTGAATTGTATATCCAGTTCTCTCCATTTGAGCCTGTATAATAAATCACAGCATTGTCATCTGTCCCCCCAGGGGTTGATGTTGGGGATATAACCCGGCAATTTCTTATGGTGTTCATGTCCATTGAACCCCGCATATCAATGGCTCTGGTGTATTGTGTGCCGGTAGCCTCAATTGTTATTTTTTCAAAATAGATATTTTTTGTTCCGTCCAATTGTAAAGTATAGTTTGAATTGACATCGCTGGATGCATAAGTAAGGATTACTTTTGTGCTATCTTCGCTTGCAGATTTGAAAGTAATGCTGTTAAAAAGAGATTCGGTACCTGAGATAAGTGGAATAGATACTTGCTCGGTATATGTCCCATCTGCAACGTTAAATGTTACATCCCCATCTACTCCCTGGGAAACAAGGTCTGTTACAGCACTTGTAAAGTCGGCATAATCGGGGCTCGCACCCCCGATAGTATACGTCCCGTTAAGCTGGCCGTGGAGTTGTAAAAATGAAAAGATAAAAATTATAAACGAGATGCATAATGATCTGTTTCGTTTGCCCTTGAAGTGTACTGATGATTTCATAAGCATAATTTTTAAAATTTGTAATAATTTAGTTAAAGAACTATTTATGTTGTCTATCTGAAATAACAACTTCGATTTGCATTTAAATCGTAAGTTAATTTAGATGTAAGTACATATTTAAAACAACCTGTCTGGTTTCAGTTGTATCAGATATTATGACCTTTATCAGATCATTTGAAATAAAAAATGTATGATCAATTCATCCCCAAAACATATCTCAATTTATCTCAGCCAAATAATAAAGATTGTCTCCTATTTTGCCAAAAAAATTATCATTTTGCGAAGGCTTTATTTCTTTATTCTTTTTTTTTTGAATTGATACATCCTCCGGATATATGGAGACACTATCTATTACAAGCAAAAAAATAGTTGTTTTTTTCATTAATGTGTTACGTTTCTAAGTATAGACTCAGTAAATGGAAAAGGTTGCACTTTTTTTTGAAAAAAATTAATTTAATTCTGCTAAATAATATTTGTCATCATCTAATTTACCAATATTAATAAATTCATCCATATCATTTTCTTCTCTGGGTTTATCATCTTCTGAAAAAACAGAAATACTGCATATCACAAAGATATGGGTTGGTTTCTTTTCCATTTCTTTAAATACTCCTTATAATGGTTTAAAAATTGATGTAAAAATTCCAACCTCATCTTGCATCATTCCTTGTGAAGGGACCTAATACAAAATCATTCATCCGGTTGCAATCAATAAATTTAAGTATGTTTTTATTTTAACTGGTTAGACTAAGGGGTTAGAAATGGTTGCACCTTATTTTGAACTTTTTTTGGGAATTATTGCAAATTTTAAGGGAAGAAGTGTGTGAAGAGTTCAAAGCTGAAAGCCGACTTAGTGCTAAATTATTAAAGTTGGATTTTTTTTGGAGAGAATTCAGGAGTCAGAAGTCAAAATGAATGGGAATAAAGCCTCAATCAACTCTTCTAAATTCTATAATTCTAAATAAAAAAGCTGCTCAGAAACAAAATGTATTCAATACAATGTTATTAAAGATTAACAAATAGTGGCTAACCTTATTCAGGCATCAACAAACAATGGTACTACCCTTATTTTAGTGGTTAAATATTTTACAGGACCTAAAATACTGTTTAAATATAGTTGTAAATGTGGTTTAAAAGTAGTTTATATG
>CAZJWE010000131.1:0-9855 GCA_964549265.1 uncultured Bacteroidales bacterium
TTACTGAAGTAAATGAGCAATTTTGGGGCAAGCGTAACGAAGTTAGCGAACATGATGGAACAGACACTAATTATTGGGTCAGCTTAGGCACCGGTTTTTTGGGTTTTACATTTTGCTGTGGTTGTGGCCCTCGCATGCCAATGGACATTGCCAACTCTTCCAGTTCATCCCGCACGAGTGTATTGAGTTCTTTCTGGTTATACTGATTTGTGAGCGATTCCATCTTTCTAAGGAAATGATATGATGTCTGAATCTCTCTCTGCAATGATTTAGGATATTCTTTTCTTACGCGTATGTAATAATTTGCTTCTTCTCCAGTGATATTGGTAAATTCTTTTACAATTTCATTGGCTTTTTCAATTTTTCCCAACGCATAATAGTCTTCAATGATATTCAGAATATGAAAATCATAAGGTACTTTTTCATTCGGCAGTAACTCCATGCATTTGTCCAGGACCTTAATTGCTGAATCATTTTTCCCTTCTTCTATTAATGCACTTGCAAGGCGGTGGAATTTATGCCTTAAGCGCAATACAGAAATAGACCTCCTGTGATAATGATCCAAATATACATCAGGATGATTGATATTGCCCCAAATAAAATCATTCATTAATTTGTCATACAATTTTTGGGTATAGACTTCTCCTATTTGACTATAACCATCGGATTCTGCTCTGACAGGGACTAACCTGTATGCATAGCCTTCCAGTTGCATATAATCTTTAAGCCCCAAGCTGTTTCCATGCCCTGGAGACAAGAAATAAATGGGTCTTTTCCATTCATTATGAGCTAAAATATCCATGACAACCAGGTCACTTTTAGAGATATGATTTTTATTTATTTTCCAACTGATTTCTGATACAATATCTTTATGTCGTTCGGGTGGAACAATATTATTTTTTGCAATATATGAAGAATCCACGGGCAAAATAAACTGCTTAGCAGGAATGTAGTCAAGTCGTTTGCCTCCCTGGGTTCTTATCTTGCTATCCGGATTATTGCTGTTAACAAAATTCATAATTTGTTTTAAAGTTACCGGACGCTTTATGCGATCAGTCAGAGGAATCATGGCGTTCTTGTCGCCCAGGTATTTATCTTTTGTTAAAGTGATAGGCAGTGGGTCGGAATTATATGCTTTACGTTTGGCCTGAATGATATGCCAATCCATATTAAGCAGCATAAGATTCACAACCCGCACATCGGTTCTTATCCCTTCTACTTCTTGCAGATACCAAAGAGGGAATGTATCATTATCGCCATTGGTAAACAATATCGCATTGGGTTCACAAGAGTTAAGATAATTGTAAGCATGAGCCCGTGCGGTATATCGGTTTGATCTGTCATGATCGTCCCAGTTTTCTTTGGCCATGATGACAGGTACAAGTGAGAAACATAAAATAAATGCCAGTACAGGGCTTATAATTTTAGGGAGTTTTTGCCTTAAAAATTCATACACAGACAACATCCCCAGGCCAATCCAAATTGAAAACGCATAAAACGATTGTGCATATGTGTAGTCACGTTCCCTGGGTTCACGGGGTGGCTGGTTCAAATATAAAATAATGGCAATACCGGTCATAAAAAATAAAAACAGAACAACAGAAAAATCTTTTTTATTTTTCTGTAAATGGTACATTAAACCCAGAATACCCAAAATGAATGGCAAGAGATAATAAGTGTTTCGTGCCGGATGATTTTTAATGCTATTGGGTAGTTTATCCTGTGGTCCCACCAGTTTATTATCAATAAATTTTATGCCGGTAATCCAATTGCCGTCCATCGGCCCGCCAAATCCCTGGTTATCATTTTGCCTTCCTGCAAAATTCCACATAAAATACCGGACATACATATGGCCTATTTGGTATTTGAAGAAGTATTTTAAATTTTCTCCAAAGGTAGGTACTTTTCTTTCTTCTCCTGCCTTTGTTTTGATGATTTTTCCTTCTATATCTATCCAATTTTTGTATTCATTTATATGGTTGGAGCTGTATATTCTCGGGAATACTGTTTTAAAATTGTCATCATAAACATATTCTCTTCCATGATCAATAATTTTGTATTTATCACCATATTTCGCATATTTTGGTTTTCCTTTCTTAACATCTATTACAGGTGCATTATAATAAGCACCGTAAAAAATTGGCCGTTGTCCATATTGCTCTCTGTTCAGATAAGAGATAAGTGCAAAAATAGACTCGGGATTATTTTCATCAAGTGGAGGGTCTGCATCGGACCTGATGATGATCGTTGCATATGAAATGTATCCAATCAATAACATTGTTATGGAAAGAATAGCTGTATTCAATATCACATGTCCATGTTGGTGTGTATAATGTATTCCCCAGATGATAAGAGCAGTCAATAATAAAATAAAAAATAAAACCCCACTATGAAAAGGGAAATTAAAGGTATTAACGAATAACAGGTCAAAATAGGCTGCACCTTTTAATAATGTTGGAATGAATACATACATGATAAAAACAAGCACAATAAAAGAGATGCCCAATGCAGTTATAATGCCTTTTGAAGTGGGTTTGTAATATTTATAATATACGATCATTGCAAGGGGAGGGATCACTAACAACCCAAGCAGATGGACACAAAAAGCTATACCCAATAAAAAACCAATAAAGACAAACCACCGGTTAGACCTTTTTTTATCAGCCTCATTTTCCCATTTCAAAATAGACCAAAACGTAATCGAAGCCAGAAATGCAGCATGTGCATATACTTCAGCTTCAACAGCAGAAAACCAAAAGGTATCAGAAAAAGTAAATGCGAGTGCACCAATAAACCCACTTCCAAAAACAGCTATCATTCTGTCGGTTGTGTATTTACCATCTTTAAAAAGAATTTTGCGCCCAAAATGTGTTATGGTCCAAAACAAGAAAAGGATTGTAAAAGCGCTGACTATTGCTGAAAAAGAATTCAACATCATGGCCACATTGGACACATCTGTTGCAAATATAGCAAAAAGCCGTCCCGACAACATATAAAACGGGGCTCCTGGAGGATGCCCAATTTCTAACCTTGAGGCATTTGCAATGAATTCGCCACAATCCCACAGGCTTGTAGTAGGCTCTATGGTAAGCAGATAAACGACTGCACTTATCAAAAATGCACTCCACCCAAAAATATTATTTAACCGTTTGAATTTATTCATGTGTTTTATAGTTTTTGTTCATTTTATAAACGCTACAAATGTAATCAAAATCCATTATTCTGATAAAACAAAAAAACAAAAATCTTTAGGATGCCTTCAAAAAACTGGATTTATCAGTATTTGAAAAAACAATTCTTAAAAAATTATTTTGAATATTGAACGAAAAATACATTTATTAAGTATCCGTTCATTGCCATTCTATTTCTGTATCCCAATTACTTCGTACCTCTATATTATCTTTATAATAGATCACCCGTTCAGGCTGTTGATGTTCGTCAAAATCGCCGGTATCCCAGTGTCTGTTTTTATTTTTATCAAAAATTACTTTGATTTTATATTTTTCAGGATGTAAAAAATCAAATAAAATAAATCCTTTTTCATCAAAGTATTTTTCACTGTAAATCTTTTTTTCTTTAGGGTCCATTAATTGGACAATTAAATGGGTTTCAATGGTATCTGCCAACAATTTTATTGTTCCATAATAATCTTCAGCATACGTGTCAAACTGATACTCCAGCGAATCTGTGGTAAAACCGTATATATCTGTGAATGCACCGGGGTCAATTTCAAGTTTATAATCTTTTTCACCTTCAAAAGGATAAGAAAGTACATATTCCCTTTCCCGGATAAAAGTGTCCTGCTGATATATTTCATATCGTGGTTCAAACCGGTATTGAAGAGGGATCAGAACAGTATCCTCAATACTGTATAAACAAATAAATGCTGTATCGTTTTCAGCAACAGGATGCTCTGACTTGATCACAATATTCTGATTCAGGTCAAATTTAGTCCCGTCTTTTACATTCAATGTTAAATCAAGTTTAGGCTCTGTTGTATCGGCTTTTTTCTTTGATTTATCAGGAATACTATGTGATAGCAACAAAGTATCATTGTAAAGGATATCTTTTCCTGATGTATCTTTTTTCATATACCGGGCACATATGGAAATATTTTGACGATTACTAACTGATGTATCATTAATCCAATACATCATTGTATCATTAGCCGGGTTTGCTTCTTTGACAAACCAGTCAGAATTGTCAATATTTTCGGGTTCTACAAGGTTAATATGAAATGTATCTGTGACAGGCTGATTGAATATAAGTGTAAATTTATATGGTTTTGTTCTTGAATAATCTTTTAAAAATTGTTTTACTGGCTGCAATTCTTCAAACAGGTACATATTTACCGGTGAAGCCTTTTTCTGGAACATTCTATTGTACAGTTTATCATAAGATATACTGTCGTCCAGTATCCATTTATTTGTGTCAACTGAAACGTCTGTTGAGTCATTCATGCTTTTCTGCCGAACGATTGTATCTTTTGCAGAAACCTTTGCAATAGTAGTATCGTTTATATGTATTGTATCGTTTAGTAAAGCATTATTTACTATTGTATCAACTTGTAAGGTATCGTTTTGCAGGGTATCAGTTGTCATGGTATCATTATAAACAGGAGGGTAATAATAGTTTTCATTTAATATAAACACTGAATCAGCAAATGCTATTTCTTCATTAGGCAGGTCAAAAATATAATTATTATTGATATCATTCAAAACAAATAATTGAAATGTATCCGGTTTCACATGTGTAATTTCAAAATAACCGTCTTTATTTGTTCGTCCGACATAAGAAGGGGTATCAATATAAAATGCGGAATCTTTTAATTTTTCATGTAGCATAACAAGGCACACATCTTCGGGGGGCTGGTTATTAAAAGCATACAATGCTCTTCCGAATACAGCCAGAGAATCAATATGTGATCCGGTACTTAAAACATATTTAAAATTCTTTAGCGGATTGGCTTCCCTGAAATCCACAATGGCTTCTCCAAAGTTAAGTGTATAAGTAACATTTTCTTTTAGTGGTTCATTAAATTTAATGCGAATACTCCTTCCCATGTTGATTACTTCTGGCTTTTCTTTCATTGGAGGCGACACCAGCAATTCCTGGTTTATGTTTCGTAATTCAATAAATTCATCAAAATAAATATTGATTTCATTATCTGTAAAATGCGTGGAATAATTTACCGGTTCGCTTACCAGAACTCTTGGTGGCGTTTGATCTTTAGGTCCACCACTGGGATGTCCGATTTTAGCACATTGGAATAATAAAAATGAAACCAATATAACTGCACAATAAATTATAATCTTTTTTAAGCTCAAGGTTCTGAAAATTTAATTTTTTATATTTGCAATATCGCAAACATACAAATTTAGCCTGTAATATTAAGGTCAAAATGCTATATTCTTTAAATTTATAACTTAATTACGTATGATTCTTCAATATATTGTATGGGATGTTAAGCCACAGATCATTGAATGGGGAGGTTTTGAAATTCGTTGGTATGGATTATTTTTTGCAATGTCTTTTTTGCTTGGTTATTTCATTGTTTCAAAGATGTTCAAAAAAGAAAACATCTCCATGGAATTATTGGATAAATTAACATTCAATATGATCCTGGGAACAGTCATTGGCGCTCGTTTAGGCCATTGCTTGTTTTATCAACCCGAATTTTATTTATCACAGCCCTGGAAGATCTTATTCATATGGGAAGGCGGACTGGCAAGTCATGGTGCAGCCATCGGAATACTTACCAGTTTATACCTTTTTTCCAGGAATCATCAAAAACCATATTTTTGGATCGTTGACAGAATTGTGGTAGTTGTAGCATTGGCGGGTTTTTTTATACGGATGGGCAATTTAATGAATTCTGAAATTTATGGGCATGCAACAAACCTTCCATGGGGTTTTATTTTTATACGGAACAATGAAATTGTTCCGAAACATCCTACACAAATCTATGAGGCGTTGTCGTATCTAATTATATTTATTTTGCTTCTATCCATATATTACAAAAACGATGGCAAACCCAGGAAAGGTGTCTTATTTGGTTTATTTCTGATTCTTGTCTTTTCGGCACGGTTTTTCATCGAATTCATCAAAGAAGTGCAGGTTCCATTTGAACAGAATATTCCATTAAACATGGGGCAATGGTTAAGCATTCCTTTAGTTTTTACAGGAATCATCATTTTAATCCATTCTTTGTTTATTCAAAAAATTAATCATTAATATTTCGAACTACACGCAATACAAACATACATTCTAACTTCATGAACATTTTTTAACTGAATTATAAACACGTGAAAAACCGACGAAAAAAAAATATTAAAACCGCCTCGTGGATCAGTATTGTAGGCAATGCTGTATTAGCGGTATTAAAATTGGTCATCGGTTTTATCAGTGGAAGCCTTGGTGTGATTGGTGATGGCATAGACTCATCCATGGATGTGCTGATATCGGTTATTACTTTGCTTACTGCAAACTTCATGTCAAAACCTCCAAGTACCAAATATGCTTATGGGTATGAAAAAGCTGACCTCATAGCATCTAAAGTCTTGTCTATTTTTATTTTTTTTGCAGGTGCCCAACTAATTTTTTCTTCCATAAAAAGACTGGCCGGACAACAAGAATCTATAACCCCATCAATGACAGCTGTTTATGTTATCATTATTTCAATCGTCATAAAATTCGCTCTCTCGTTATATCTAAAAAAAACCGGAAAGAAAAACGAAAGTTCTATGTTGAAAGCGAATGCCACAAACATGAAATACGACATATTTATCTCTGCTACTGTTTTGATAGGCCTTTTCTTCACGCGATTTTTTAATTTTCCGCTGGCAGATCCAATCGCTGCATTAGTAGTGGGATTCTGGGTACTTAGAGGCGCTTACAAAATATTTGCAGAAACCAATACCGAATTGATGGACGGAGTTGACGACCCTTCTGTGTATGATAAGATTTTTAAAGCAGTGGAGGAAGTTGACCATGTCAAAAACCCTCATCGTGTCAGATCAAGATCAATATCCGGTTATTACATGATTGTTATTGATGTGGAAATTGACGGCATCATACCGCTTTACAAAGCACATGAGCTGGCAAGCCAGGTGGAACAAAAAATACGGGATAAAATAGAAAACATCTATGATATTGTGATCCATACCGAACCAATAGGGAATTTTGAAGAAAATGAGCGAAAAGGGATAAGCAGACAGGATATACAATAAAAATTATATTCAAATTTATTAATTTAGCATCTTCTAATGTAAAACTTGTATGGAAAAGAAGAAAAAAGGATTTTTACGAAAGCTAAGAGATAAATACCGGTTGATCATATACAATGATGTAACATTCAAAGAAGTGTTTCAATTAAAACTGTCACGTTTAAACCTGTTCATTATTACATCATTCATGGCCATATTGCTGGTTGGGGTCACCATCATTATCATTGCATTTACTCCCTTAAAAGAGCTTATACCAGGGTAT
The DNA here is from genome assembly GCA_964549265.1 of uncultured Bacteroidales bacterium. Taxonomy (GTDB): domain Bacteria; phylum Bacteroidota; class Bacteroidia; order Bacteroidales; family JBBRXJ01; genus CAYMKE01. Next base: position 7,489 of record CAZJWE010000131.1, read on the forward strand.
CCTGAAGCTAATCTGAGAAGGACGATCATTGACAATGCCTTAACAGCAGATTCATTAAAAAAGGAGATCAAGATACGAAATCAATATTTGGCCGATATCCAGAAACTGGTTTCGGGAAAAACACCTCAGTCAACATCAACAGAAGAACTCATCACAAAAAATGACAAAAAAAATAAGGTAACATTTGAAAACATCAGACAAGATTCATTGTTCAGGATGCAAATAGAAAAACATGAAAAGTATAATGTAGAGATATCCAACAACAACAATCAAGAAAAAGACATCTCAAATTTGCTTTTTTTTCCTCCTTTAAAAGGCATGATAACCAATGCATTTAATATACATAACAGGCATTACGGGACAGACATTGTTAGTGCAAGCTCCAACACCGTTAAAGCAATACTTGATGGAATTGTTATTATGAATACCTGGACAATAGAGACAGGATATGTGATTCAGATTCAACATAAACACAACCTGATCTCAGTTTATAAACACAATGCCGATCTGTTAAAAAACACAGGTGAGCATGTACAGGCAGGAGAAATTATTGCAATTGTAGGCAACTCCGGTGAACTTAGCACCGGTCCCCACCTTCACTTTGAACTTTGGCATGACGGACACCCTGTTGATCCGGAAGAATATATTGATTTTTAAAATATAAGCATTTTATGACAAAAACCGGAGAAACAAAAAAACATGTGGCCATACTCGGTTCAACAGGTTCAATAGGTATTCAGGCATTGGAAGTGATACGCCAACATCCCGGACATTTTGTAGTTGAAGTATTAACAGCAAATGACAATTCAAAATTATTGATCCGGCAAGCCTATGAATTCAACCCAAATGCTGTTGTGATTGCAAATGAAGATAAATACCCTGAAATCCTTGAAGCCCTCGAAAAAACAGACATAAAAGTGTTTGCAGGTAAAGAAGCAATTGAACAAATTGTTGGAATGGAATCCATCAATATAGTTCTAAATGCATTGGTGGGGTTTGATGGCCTGTCTCCAACACTAAGGGCTGTAGAAGCACAAAAAGACATCGCGCTTGCAAATAAAGAATCATTAGTGATAGCCGGTGAATTGATCAATCAAATGTCAAATAAGCATAAAACGAATATTTATCCTGTAGACTCTGAACATTCTGCAATCTTACAATGCATTGTCGGAGAAGAATTGAACCCCATTGAAAAAATTTATCTGACAGCTTCCGGAGGGCCTTTCAGGCAATGGGAGTTAAGCTCACTTGAAATGGCAACACCGGAAGAGGCATTACAACATCCAAACTGGGATATGGGCAAAAAAATCACGATTGACTCGGCTTCACTGATCAACAAAGGGCTTGAGGTGATTGAAGCCAAATGGCTCTTTGGCTTAAAACCATCACAAATCGAAGTCATCATCCACCCCCAATCCATTATTCATTCGATGGTGCAATTTGAAGATGGCTCAATGAAAGCCCAAATGGGGCTCCCGGATATGAAAGTTCCGATACAATATGCTTTGGGATTTCCCAAGCGGCTTACATCTGATTTTGAGCGTTTAAATTTTTTAGATTTTCCTCAATTAACATTTGAAATTCCTGATCTAAAACGATTCCCTGCTCTCGCGCTGGCTTATGATGCCATGAAAAAAGGTGGCAATACTGCTTGTACGCTGAATGCTGCAAACGAAATTGCAGTAGATGCATTCCTCAATAAAAAAATTAAATTCACAGACATCCCTAAAATTTTGGAGAAGACTATGGAGCAAACAACATTCATAAAACATCCGGACGAAGAAGATTATATCAACACAAATTATGAAGCCCGTCTGATCGCAACAGAATATATTGGGTAGCTGAAAACAAAAATGACACCGTCTACCTTCCGCTTCTACAAAGTTCAATCTTTTGAATTTATCATTTAGGCTTCTTCTTTATCAAAATTAAAGCACTTTGCTCTATTCTAATACAAGGTTGATAAATAAGGTACTACTGCAATTTTTGTAGAAATAGTGTTTGTTTTAGAATTCAGAATTCAGTAGACAGAATTTAGAAGACAAGAAAAAAGAATATGAATAATAAAAAGTCGAAAAGCTTTAAAGATTTAATTGTATGGCAAAAATCACATCAATTCGTTTTGTCGGTATACAAAATAAGTGAGTAAACTAATTGAAGCCTATTATGAAGCGATTCTAACTTCTAAATTCTAACTTCTAACTTCTAAATACTGAATACTCAAGATATGGCTTCCACTAAATATGCAGTAAAACCAAAAGTATAAAGTTTTTTAATGGGAAATCCATTCGTTAACTGATTAATTTGGATAAAAAATTTTTAAGCGATCTTTTAGTACACCTTTTCAATCATTTCAAAATTTCTTTG
>CAZJWE010000132.1:0-9693 GCA_964549265.1 uncultured Bacteroidales bacterium
CTATGAAAAACTCTGAAAATTTTGATGCGAAGGAATTATTAGAAGTCCCCTTAATGGTATTATATCACCCCAATCAAATAATAAATAAATGGCAGTGTAAACAGGCTGAGTATTGTGGTAACAAACACATGTTCAACGGCTTTTACGTCATCTGCGCCATAGTTTTTAGCTAAGATCACAATCAGAGACATACATGGCATGGCAGTTTCTATAATGACAATAGTTTGGGCCATCTCATCAAACGCAATATTGAACATACCGGTAACCCATTTGATTAAGTATATTAATATGAGGGGAACAATTATCAATTTATTCAGGCTTAGAATAAAGGTGTCGTACCGTTTTAAAATTCCTTTAATGGGTGCTGATGCCAGTACGCTTCCTATGTAAAGCATTGATAAATAAATGGTGGTTTTTCCTATGCCTTTTAATGCATTATAAGCCAGCTCCGGGACTTTTATCTGAAAGATCATAAATAATAATCCAATAAAAAAAGCAACGGTATTGGGATTGAAAAGGTTTTTCAGTTGGTGTTTAAGGTCTTTTTTCTTTCCGTTTTGTTGTAATATTGTAATGCCTATTGTCCACATGATATAAGTGGAAACAAGATAATAAAGAGCAGCATAAAGCAATCCCTCGCTTTTTGGAAACATGGCATCTATCAAAGGGAATCCTAAAAAGACGATGTTGCCGAACATGGTATGAACAAGGTGGACAGATTGTGTCTTTGGTTTGATTTTTAGCCATTTTAATGTTAAAAATCCTACACACCACATGATGAAGATCGCAATGTTTGAAAAGATCAATACCCACATTCCGTTTTGTAGTAAATGACCGGAAATTTCCATATTCATAAATGTAGTGATGATCAGGAGAGGAAGTGTGATATTGAAAACAATGCGTGCGATTGATTCTTTTACCGATGCATTGATAACCTTAGTCCATGCTCCAATGGAACCTGTCATAATCAAGATACCCAGTACAATGATCTGCTCAATAATGATTTGTGTTTTCAAATAAATAGGTTTTTAATTATTAAATGAGCAATTTTGGGGCAAGCGTAACGAAGTTAGCGGACATTATAGACAAACACTAATTAGTCATTGTTTTTCTTTATAATAATCCGGATTGTAGTTCCTTTGCCTCCATGCTCGGATTGCAAAACAAAAATCTTGCCATCGTGATATTCTTCAATAATACGTTTTGATAGTGACAGGCCAAGGCCCCATCCGCTTTTTTTTGTGGTATACCCGGGTTTAAATATGGTTTTTTGTTTAGACTTGGGAATGCCTTTACCGCTATCACTTATATCGATATATAATTTTGATTTATTTTCCTTAACATCAATTTTAATAATCCCATCGCCTTCAATGGCATCATAGGAGTTTTTGCAGACATTTTCAATCACCCACTCAAAGAGCGCTGCATCAAGGGGTATGAACAGCTCTTTTGAGGGCAGGTTCAGTTGCAGGTCAACTTTTTCTGAAAAACGTTTGTCCATGTATTGTTTGGAGCTGTTCAACAGTTTATTAAGACTGTTCTTTTTCATCACAGGCTTTGATCCAATCCTTGAAAACCGGGCAGCAATTTTTTCAAGACGTAAGGTGTCCCGTTCCAATTCATCCACAATTTTATTATCCACATTTTTAAGTTTTAACATTTCTACCCATGCCATGAGTGAAGAGGTGGGGGTTCCTAATTGATGAGCTGTTTCTTTAGACAGCCCCACCCATACTTTGTTTTGTTCTGCTTTCCGCGAAACGCTAAAGGCATAATAAGCCACTACGAGGAATAATAAAATAACGCCCAGCTGAATATAGGGATAGTATAATAATTTTGTCAGAATGATGGAATCTTTATAATAGATGTAATGTTTTTTGTTTTCATTCAGTTCTATTTCTATTGGTTCGTGCTCTTCTTTCATTTCTTCAAGCGTTTTTCCCAGGTATCCGGGGTGCTGGACTTTTGACGTGTCAAGGTTGCGGTGAGAAATGATATCTCCTTCATTATTGACAAGAATAACAGGGACTGTTTCATTGTTTTGAATGATTTTAACCAGGAAATTGATATTCCCCCCATCAATTCCCTGTTGGCCTAACTGCCTGGTCGCTTCGGCCCAAATTTCTACTTTTTCCCGTTCTTCTTCCGATAAGCGCTTTACCAGGTGATTGGTGTATAATAATGACCCAATCCCGATAAAGATTGCAAAAAATAATAAAAATAATTTCCAAACCTGTTTTTTTGAATATATGTTCATATGATTACCTTGTTTCCCACTCTATATTAAACTGCTTTTTTTCTTTTTTCTTATTTTGTTCTTCTTTTTTTTCAGGAGCATCTTTTTCATTTGTGTTGTTGTCATTTTGTGGTTTTTCTTTATTGCTTTCATCCCATTCTATCACAAAATCTTTTGTCTCACATTCGCTTTCCTTCGTTTCTTTTAATGTCGAATCTTTTTTAAACCATCCAAATTCTTCATGAAGCACAGATTTGAGTTCTTTCTTTTCATCTTTAAAGCGTTCTTTGATCACCTCCTGCACTTTTTTCCGGTCATATTTTACTTTTGTTCCGTCTTTGCCTCCTTCAATTGTCAGGTATAGGCTTGTATTTCCTACTCCATCGTCTTCAATCACACCAAATTCCTGATTTTCTTTTTTAGCATTCCGGGCTTTTTTCGATAAGATTTCAGAGAGTAATACCTTTACATGATATGTATAATGATTATTAAAATGATGAACACCGGAACCGGAAATATTGAATGCTGATGAGTGGATGTCCATTTCCGGGACAATCAGTTTATTATTTCGGATGAAAAAGGTGTTTTTTAATGTTTCAAACCTGATGTCTTCCAGTTCGCTTACTTCAATAAATTTGCTAAGTTCGTACATCGGCTCAAAATCTATTAAAGCACCGTTTTCAATAATTAAAGATGATTTAGACACGATAGACTCTTTAATAACGCTGAATTGGGAAGTAAAATGAAGCCCCAGGTCAATTCTGCCACTCACTTTGCCTTCAATATTTCCGGCCTGTAGTGTTTTTTGCCCAAAATTGTCAAACGACTTAAAGAGTTCCTGGATATTAACCTTTTTTAGGGTTGTGTTGAATTCCAATGCCATTATGTTGGTATCGTTTTGCCGGAGTGATGCGTTAAAACGGATACAGCTTTCCATTGAATTGATGGAGGCTGACTGCATTGCGATACTTCTTTTTTTATTCACCAGGATACCCGAGAAATTCCGGCCATTAAACGAATCCCATGTCAATTGGTCAATTTGTATGTTTAATTTACCAAATATTCTTTCAGGAAGATGAAAAGGGTGTGCTTGATCATCTTCTTTTTCTTCTTTTTTGGGAGAAAAATATGTGTGAATATTCATTTCGGAAGAATATAAATCCCCATTATACCATAGATTGGTTTCATTGGGATGCATTAAATATTGGATTAAACGGCTGACAGAGCCTTGTATTTTAACAGGGTCTTTATTGATTTTGCATTTAAGCTCATGGATAGTCGTTGTTTCATCATTCAATGTTATTTTTCCATCCAAATCATGAATAGCTAAATGATTATCCTTTAGCTGTATATCAATGTCTGCTAAGTCGAATTTACCATTGCACAGGATGTCCTGAATGTGTTCTTTTTTAATATTTTTCCATTGGTTGAGACGAAAAGATATGTCGAAATCAGAATTCAAACGGCCCTGCAATGTTTTAAATGTGTCCAGCTCAAAAAAGTCTTTAACATTTGCTGCTTCAATATCTCCATGCCCTTGGAAAGTAAAAAAAGGAGTTTCGAAATTATGTATTTTGCCTTTGGCAGAAAATGTGCTGTTATCTAACTCTGCATGTAATTTTTTAATAATGATGGTGGAGCTTTGGGGGGTATTGTATTGTCCGTTTGAGAAATACCCTTTGAGGTGAATGTTTTTTAATCTTTTCATAGAAGATGTGGGTGCAATTTTGCCATTTTCAATACCAAAAAGGCCAACAATGTGCGGAGAAGCATTGTTGCTTAATGGGCCTTTGATATTGGCTTCGAAATGAAAATCCCCTTCGCTTCTGAATTTGGATATTTTTTTATTTAATGATTCCGGGAGCATCTCAATAAACGAGCCAATATTTTGGTTGGCAGCACTTATATTGAAATTCACATTATTTTTTCCCTCCTGCTCCCTTATAAAATAGCCGGCCAGGGTGAACTGCAGGTCGTCAACCGTAAGCTGTCCTTTTTTTATAACATACTCATTTCCTGACACTTTAAAGTCCGCTTCGATTTCTGTTTGCCTGTTTGCAATGTAATTATTCTTTTTGATCAAAAATGTATTAACCATTCCTTTAAAATCTGTTGAAAGGGTAAATGATTTGCGATTAAAAGCACCTCCTAATGTCAGGTCTTTTGTTTCGGCCTTTAATAGCATTTGTTTAGAGGCATTGGAAAAAATAATCTTTGTATCGGTCAACCTCACTTCATCAAGGTTTATAGTAATGTTTTGCTCTTTTTCTTGTTCGCTTTTTTTCCAAAAAATAAAATTATTGTTTCTTCTTTTGTCTGTCAGTAAATATAATGCTCCGTCTTTAGCATGGAATGCTTTGATGCGAATCACTTTCTTAAAGACATCAATGAGGCTGAATTCAACAAAGATTTTTTCAAAAGCAAAAATGGTATCAGAAGGGATATCATTCCGTCCGGATGTATTGAAATGTTTTGATGAATAAGCTATTGGATGTTTAAACTCAACAGATGCGTTGGGAAATTTTTTAATGATGGAAAAACTGTAATCACTGATCTCAATTTCATTTGTAATGTATTGATTTAACTGGCTTTTTACTTTTTTTGTTATTTCATCGCCATATAAATATGTAATGGCAAGGCTTGCCGCAGCAATAAACAGAAATATAATGACCAGGGCATAGAATATTTTTTTTATAATCTTCATGTGTCATGTATTTTTATGTAAACGAAAAATACTCATTTTGCTTATATTCTGGAAATGGTTTTTAATAATTTGGCACTACCCTTATTTTAGTGGTTAAATATTTTTACAGGACCTAAAATACTGTTTAAACAAATTGCAAGTTACCATTAAATTCGTGGTAGAACCAATAATTTTAAACAATATTTGGGAAAAAACAACTAATTTTGATTTTAATACACACGAACATGATTATTTTATCATGGCTTGGTTCATCTGTATTTCCCTTCTTCTTTCATAAGCATATCAATATAACTTTTATACCTCGAAATGCTAATATGCCCTTCATCCATGGCCTCTTTAACAGCACACCCTGGTTCATCAGTGTGCATGCAATTATGAAATTTGCATGCATGCGAATATTTAAATATTTCCGGGAAAAAATGAAATATCTCTTCTTTTTCAATATGCACAAGTCCAAAACCTTTTATGCCGGGTGTGTCAATAATATATCCACCGCATGACAATTCCACCATTTCCGGGAATGTGGTGGTGTGTTTGCCGGTTTTATAGTGGCCAGAGATATCTCCGATTTTCAGGTTTACATCCGGGTCTATTTGGTTGATCAGGGACGATTTGCCCACACCCGAATTTCCTGTAATAACACTGGTTTTGTTCTGTAAAGTATGCCTGAAATGGCCAATGCCCTTGTTGTGTGTGGCTGAGGTTAAAAGACAGGGATACCCGATGTTTTCATAAATATTTATGTATTCATCAAGTTGTTTTTTTTCTTCATCATTGTACAGGTCAATTTTATTAAACACAATGACGGAAGGAATGCGGTAAGCTTCGGTTGTTACCAGGTAGCGGTCAATAAACCCGGGGTATGTTTCGGGGTAATTGACCGTCACGACAATCACTGACTGGTCAATATTGGCAGCAATAATATGCGATTGTTTGGAAAGATTTGTTGATTTACGGATAAGATAATTGTTCCGTTCTTCAATATAATGAATGATACCGGTGTGTTCATTTTGTTCTGCCTGGAACTCCACATGATCGCCCACTGCAACAGGATTGGTGCTCCTGATGCCCTGCACCCTGAATTTTCCTTTGATCGTACACGTATAGTCTTTTTTTTCTGGTGTTCTGACAGTGTACCATTTGCCGGTTGATTTAATGACTGTACCTTTCATTTGTTAATTATTTATTTTATTCACTTCGTTCATGAGATCACTTCGCTAAGTTCAATGATCATATGGAGCTCACTATGAGTTTAATTTATTGACTTTGAGCAATCTAATTAGATTTGCAATAATCATGCTCATGTGTGTCAAAAAAATTGTCATGGCTCGGTTCATAGGTTATTATTGATTCATAAAGTTTGAAAAATACTCCATACATACATCATGTTTTTCTTAAACACCTTTTTATAATGATGTTTTGAACAGGCGAATATACGTTTAATATTTAATGTGAAAAACATTACTCCAAATAATTTCCGATATTTGCTCATTCAAATTACAAAACCAAAGATAAAAAACATGCCGGAAAAAATAATCAGCTACAATGTCAATGGCATTAGAGCAGCACAAAAAAAGGGGTTTAATGAATGGCTTAAAACCGAAGCACCTGACATAATAGGACTTCAGGAAATTAAAATACAAGACGGGCAGATTGACCCAACTGTTTATGAAGAAATGGGGTATCATCATTATTGGCATTATGCAGTGAAAAAGGGGTATAGCGGATTGGCATTACTTAGCAGGGAAAAACCGGACAATGTCATGTACGGGGTTAATCATGAAAAATATGATACAGAAGCCAGGTTAATCCGGGCTGATTATGGAGATATAACATTATTAAATGTGTATATTCCATCAGGAACAACAGGAGGCGTCAGGCAGGCATTTAAAATGAGGTTTTTACAAGATTTTTTGGTGTATATTCAAAAACTACAACAAGAGCGGACAAACCTCATCATTATGGGTGATTTTAATATCTGCCATAAACCGATTGACATTAATCATCCTGAAAAACATCAAAAAAGCTCTGGTTTTTTGCCAGAAGAGCGCGCATGGATGGATGATTTTATAAACACAGGATTCATAGATGCATTCAGACAGTTTAATCAGGAACCTGAGAATTACTCATGGTGGAGTTACAGGGCAAATGCCCGGGCTAAAAATCTGGGATGGCGGTTGGATTACCATATGATAACATCATCATTACTCCCTGCTTTGGTTCATGCAGAAATACTATCCGATGTGTATCATTCTGACCATTGCCCGGTGAAAATTGGCATGAAACGGATGCAATAAAGAAAGTGATTAAAACATAGTGTTTGTTCCATCATGTCCGCTAACTTCGTTACGCTTGCCCCAAAATTGCTCATTTTAATTAAGATGTTGATTTGTTGAGATGTTTATTTGTTTATTTGTTTATTTGTAGAGATGTTTATTTGTTGAGTTAATCATGCAGCACCAACTGTTTTGAGCTTTGAATTTGGGATTTATTTGGGATTTTGTTTTTTGAACTTTGGATTTTTCAGTGATTCCTTAAAATCCAATTTGTTATATTTATCAACCATTTTTTAGAATTGAGCCAAAAAGTTTCAAGAGTAGTTACATAAGAGACAGACGCTCATCAATTTAATTAACACTATAAAATCGAACGTTGGAAAAGTAGTTACATAAGAGAGCCAACCACCTATTACCCGGTTTATATCTATTCGGATTCTTCGAGCATAGTGAATTTATCGCTGTATAATTTGTGTTGTGTGATATAACAAAGATATCCGAGCTTAAACATGGCAAAAACGTTTAATGAAGGACGAGAAGAGCATAGTTGCCCCAATATTAATGGATTTAAGAATTTATATGCAAAAGACATTGGTTTTGTCATATTCATTCTTTTTATTTTGTTGAATGTTTTTAATAAGCGTACATCTTCAATTAAAACTTCTTTGAAATGGTATTGATTGGTGATGTAGATCAAATTGCGGATGGAAGATTTGGTTTTTTGAATGAACACACTACTGCTTTCAAGTTGTTGGTGAATCACAGGATTATTTATGTGTTGAATGGGGATGCCTTCAAGTTTAAGCTCACATCCATAAACCGTATCTTCATGTCCATACGTTAATATGTTTTCGTCGAACCTGATTTTTTTCAGGATGTCTTTGTGAATCATAAAATTATGTGTCATAAAAGACTTGTATGGGTCAGCACTTCGCAGGTCAACCGGTTTGGATTCCTGTTTTCTTCCATACTCCCAATGCAGTTTATATTCAGATGCAGGAGGCTCCGGAGGATATATCCTGCCGCCGCAAACCACCTGCTTTTTGTTTGTTTCCTTGTAATAATAATCTAAAAAATTGTCTGAAGGAATCCCGGAATCACAATCCAAAAATAACAGATAATCATTTTGGGCATATTTTAAAAAAGAATTCCTGATGGCTGCACGGCCAATGTTTTGGTTTAATTCTATGTATTTGATGCCCGTGTTGGTTGCAACATTCCGGTTTCTTTCCTTAGTCAATAAATCATTGGAGGCATCGTCAATAACAATGATTTCACAATCCGGATGCACTGATTTGATTTGAATGTTTAAGGCATTCACTAACAGGTCAATAGTATAATTATATACAGGAATACAAATTGATAGCATCGGTTAAATATATTTTAGAGGCAAATCTATAAATTATTTATGGTACTACCCTTATTTTAGTGGTTAAATATTTTTACAGGACCTAAAATACTGTTTAAACAAATTGCAAGTTACCATTAAATTCGTGGTAGAACCTTATTTATGTAATATGAGATCAATTTTTTAAAATAAAATAAGGGATATATTTATTTTTCTGAAAAAGATTTTGTAATATTGCACTTTTTTAAGACTAAAGTATTACCGCCATGGATTTAATGAAAGTAGTAGAAAACGAGTTTACAACACAAAAGGATTTTCCTGAATTTTCAGCAGGAGATACCATAACTGTATATTATGCAATAAAAGAAGGAAGTAAAGAACGGACCCAATTTTTCAAGGGCGTAGTTTTGAAAAAGAAAAATGCCGGCATTAACAGCACATTTATAGTTAGGAAAATGTCTGGTAATGTAGGTGTAGAAAGGATTTTTCCTTTTAATTCCCCTATCATTCAGAAAATTGAGGTAAATAAAAGAGGACTGGTCAGAAGGTCAAAAATTTATTACTTCCGTCAATTACGCGGTAAAAAAGCCAAGATCAAAGAAAAAATATCATAGTTCTAAGGTGTCCTAAACCGCAGAGGATGCAGAGGTTTTTATTTTTAGAAGTTAGAAAGATTGAAATCATATACGGATCGGCATCCTATTTCAGTGGAATATTTTATTGTTGAAAATCTATTTAGTTTACACAAAGTCAACAAATTAACCTCATGGCGAGCTCCATATGACCTTTGAAAATCAAATAATAAGCATATGAAATTCCAAAAGCAAGTGGAGAAAAACGGCTGTTAGGAATACCACCAGCCATAGACCGCCTGATCCAACAAGCCATCCATCAGGTATTAAGCCTATTTAGTCCAGCTTGTTTTCTAAAGGTGTCGAATTCGACAGGTTTAAAATTAGGATTATTTAAAGTCTCCCATAATCCAATAAATTCAACAGTATTTCGATTTCTCATCCAATTTCGAATATGATCGGAACCTTCTTCTCCTCTGACCATATCTGTCAGGCTGATATAATCTTGCTCATCCTGTTTTACAATAGAGATAAGCTTATTTTCAACTTCTATTTGA
>CAZJWE010000133.1:0-9616 GCA_964549265.1 uncultured Bacteroidales bacterium
TATGATGATTTTATTTGTTTTCATAACTACAAGATGCTAAAATAAACAATAGTTTCTAATAGTTTATGTTGAATAATAAATCCGGAACCTGAAGAAATGGCTCCTGATAAGTCGAGGATTTTCCTGTAAGCAAGCGGAATGTCTGTTTCTTTTTTACTAAAACCGAAGATTTGTTGGGCATCACCGGATTCATAAACAGCCAGGTGACAATGGAAGGCATTATTTTATCCAGCATATCCGCTACCTGTGTATATGCAGAGAAAGTAAGAAAATTAATGATAAACAAAAATAAAAAAGCAGTTTTCATAACAATTAAATTTAAAATTTTTAAATATGTTTGTAAATATTAAAAATCATTTTTATTATGTCCATCGGATTAAAAAATATATTGATCAATGCATATAAAGAAGAAATGATTGCTTATATGCATGCTAATCCTGAAGAATTTGAAGAAGCTATTCAATTGGCTGTTTCTGATGAACCACGTTATTCATGGCGTGCAGCCTGGCTGTTATGGAGTTGTATGAGTGAAAATGACGAACGGATACAAAGACATATCAAACAAATTGTGAATGCAGTGGTAAAAAAACCAGATAATCACCAACGGGAGCTGATGAAGATTCTGCTGAACATGGATTTAAACGAAGAGCATGAAGGACGATTGTTTGACCTTTCTATGACGATTTGGGAATCACTGAATAAAAAACCATCGGTGCGTGTTACAGCATTCAAATTTATTCTTAAAATATCCCAAAAACATCCTGATTTATTGGATGAAATTGAATTCATTACACAAGATCATTATCTGGAAACATTATCCCCCGGAATCAAGATGTCTGTATCAAGGATGATTAAAGAGAATTTAAAAATATACAAATGAAGCATAAATATAGGACTAAATAAATGACATATTAACTGATTCCTCTGATTTTATGAACAAACCGTTGAATGCTCTGCCTAAAATCATCTCCTTCTTCGATTGCTTTAATGAATGCACTTCCGATAATGGCTCCCTGTGCATATTTGCATACTTTCTTAAATGTTTTGTTATTGGAAATACCAAACCCTACCATCAGTGGAAGTCCGGTATGCATGTTATGAACACGTTTAAAATAATCTTCCTGTTCAGGACTAAAATCATCTTTAGCTCCTGTTGTTGAACTGGATGAAACCAGGTATAAAAAGCCTGAACTGGCTTGTACCAGCTGTTTTATTCGTTCGGGAGAAGTCTGTGGTGAAATCAGAAAAATGCAATGCAGATGATTTTGCGTGAAGTGCTTTTTGTAAAGTGTTTCGTATTCGTCTACCGGCATGTCAGGAAGTATAATGCCATCAATGCCTGTTTCGCTGCATTTTTTACAAAATGCTTCCATCCCGTATTGTAAGACAGGATTCATATATCCCATAAGAATGAGCGGAATGTTGATTTCATCCCGGATGTTTTTAAGTTGCTCAAACAACAACTCCAACGTCATTCCATTTTCAAGTGCTTTTTGATTGCTTTGTTGTATCACAGGGCCGTCAGCCATTGGATCGGAAAAAGGCATCCCGATCTCAATCATGTCTGCACCATGCTTTTCTAACTCATGTATGATGGTTGCCGTGTCATGGAGGTTAGGATGTCCGGCAGAAAAATAAATGGAAAGGACATCCTTTTGTTTTGATTGAAATAATTTGTCTATTCGGTTCATGTATTAGTATAATATTTATGGATTATAAGCCGTCCCGGGTATTGTCAAAGGATTGTGTTTGCTTTTTACATCATTCATCACTCAACACTCATTACGCATCTATATACCCTTTACTTTTTTATGCAAATATATTCATGAATAATTAAATCTATACAAAATTAAACAGGTTCTTTTCTTCGTTGATGAATCAAATGATTGCTTACTACTACAAAATCTCCTTTGCGAACACCGATTAAATCTCCTATTAATTGGCATTTAACGGTTAACAGAAAATATATTTTAGGGCTTTTTTCATTGATCAATCCTTCAAGATTCCCTTGTCCTTTTGATATGATAATATCTGCTTTTTTATAAATATTCATGAATTCTTCCGATACTTTATCTAAAATAGTGGAGGGTGCGTCATATCCATTCGAGATTATGTTGGCCGTTTTATCAATTTCGGTTTGTATGGCATCTTCTATTGTAATATCATTGATTATAGGTGCACCACGCGTGGCAAAATATAAGTTTGGATGATTAAGTGTTTCGATGAATAATTTGTCAGCTACAATTTCTCCTGCATTGTCGCCGAGGTATAGGATTGTTTTGGCATTCCGTATGTCGTTTTGAAATTCTCCGGATTGATCAATGGCAAAATCAGATTTTAATGTATTATTGATGGTCTCCATGATGTCAAAATCCTGTGCAGGACCAAAATCAATAATATTTCCTGCGATGGCAATCCGAAGGGCAGTCTCAAAAGGATTGTCAGATCCAGTTACTTTTTTTTGCAACGCAGGATAATGTGTTAACATGAATTGGTTATGATATTGTTTTTCTTCATGATACGGATCATCATTCTTGATCATTTCACGAATATTCTTATGCAGGTCTCGTGCAACCTGAGGGGCTGTTTTTTCACGGTCAGAATGTGCAAGGTAATTTACAAAATCATGAACAATGTTATTTTTTGTTTGTTCATCAAGATGATGCTTTTTTAGCAGATTTTCAAACATTCTGAATTGGCAAAATGTACATTGATAATTCATGATATAATGTGTTAAATATTAGATTATTAAGCTAAAAATATGTGCAAGTCAGGCATGCGCCTGGTTGTATGCAATGCAAAATAAATAATTAATTTATATACTCTGGTGTAGATATGTAAAATTTTAACAAAAATGTCGGGTAAAATACACCCGGCTATTTTTAGGCGATGTTTTGAGATTTCTGTTCAAGCAGGTCAATCCGCTTTTTTATATTTTCCACGTTGGTTTTATGGTATTCAGATTGTTCTTTTAAAAAGGTTTACTTCTTCTTGTTTTGTAATGGGGCTTCTGGTTTATGGTTGCGGGTATGAATTGATTATTATATTGAGTCTTTCGCTTTTCTTATCGGAATGACAGATAAATGTTTCAGAAAGTATCCGGTAAGTGGCAAATTTTAAGAATTTGTATTTAAGAATTCAGGTCAAGATCATTTCATTGGATTAATATCTTCATAATATTTCCATACTCCTTCTTTAAAGATTAATGCATCATACGTGCCGCCGGGGCCATAATAGCCATAATTTCCTTTGAACTTAGGGTTTGCCGGTACAAGATGGTCGAATATAATTTTTTTTCTGAGCGAATCCCGGGTTTGACTTCTTAGGATTTCCTGCTGTATTTGTGCTTTAATATCATCATTGCTCACGTGGCCGGGACCCTTTTTTTGGGGGCTTATTTTTTTGTATCTCAACGTAATAACAATTTTTGAGCTGTATTCAAGAATAAACCTGTTTTGCAGTGTGTCGTTAATGCTGATCAAAGGAGCCCCGAAGCATGGGGTGCCTTTTTGGTTAAAATAAAGAATATCAACAATTTTCTTGGATGTCACCAAATTATTATAGTCAAGCCCAAGTAAAGTATAATACTGTTTGCCCTCATGGATGACAGGAATTATTTCATAATAAAGCATGCCATACCACTTGTCATGGCAATATTGAGCCAGGGATAAATGTTCAGGGGTGTTTATATGGTCATGCAACCGAAATACTTTGCATGAGTCATCTTCTGTGTATTTTTGAACAAAACCGTAGTATTCATGAACCCCGCCCTCTAAAGGTACGTTCCAGGTGAATATTTTAAAGGTACTGTCGGGTGACATAATGCATCCCATCTGTTTTACAGAATCAAAAGGATGAAAAAAAGAATGTTTTTGCTTCAAAACAGGTTTTAATGTTTGAATGATCTTTTGATTGGCATCGTGTTTTTCTTTTAAAGAATTTTGGGGATGAAGATGATTAAACCAAACAGACAATGAGTCTTCTGTGTTGGTTAAATTTTTAGATGATCCGGAGCTCTCAATGATTGGAAAAACAACAAAAAGAAACACTAAATAAATAACTCTATAATAAAGATTTAGTTTTTTTGACATTGTGATAATGATTAATATTATTTTTGCAAAACGGTTAAAATGGTTTTTTATGTTTTATCCTTTTTTTTATTTTAAAAATTCCCAAACTTATTAATATGTAAATCCGTTAAACTGATATGTAAATTAATTTGATTTGTGGATAAACAGGTTTTTGTATTGATTAAATTGATTAAATAATTATGAACATTACTGAGGAAGACATACAATTGTTCAATTATGTGTTAAAAAATAATTCTGAATATGATTTTTCAAATTATTCGGATAAATCCTTGAAACGAAGAATAACCAAGATTCTGATGGACAATAAAATGGACATGAAGATGTTGGTTAAAAAAATTAAGGAATCATCTGAATTTGTTGAAAATATTGTGCAACGCATAACTGTAAATACAAGTGAGCTATTCAGAGACCCTGAAGTTTGGCAGGATATCAAATACAAGATATTGCCAAAATACAAAAACCGCAATCTGATTAATATCTGGCATGCAGGTTGTTCTTTGGGACAGGAGGTGTATTCAATGCTCATTACCCTAAATGAACTCGGACTACTTGATAAAGCCAGGGTGTATGCATCCGATTTAAATATTGAAGCGCTTGAAAATGCGAAGAAAGGACAATATAAATACCGTTTCAATATTGGATACCTTGATAATTTTGATAAAGCCATCAAGGAAAATCCTATGGATTTTGAAGAATACAACGATGTGCCATATTCTAAATATTTCCAGATTAATCAAAAGAACGACTGCATTGTGATGAATGATTTTTTAAGAGAAAAACCGGTTTTTAAAAAGCAGGACCTTGTGAAAGATCAAAATATATTTCATGTTAAGTTTGATATCATTTTATGCAGAAATGTCATTATATATTTTAATTATCATTTGCAAAATCATCTGTTCCGTTTTTTTGTGAAAAATCTTTTTGAGGGAGGGCATCTGATACTGGGAAAACAGGAAACACTTAGAGGACATGCATCAACTTATTTTGAAAAATTTGCTTATGCCTATATAAAGCGTAGAGACGATTATAATTATATTTAGTGTTTGTCTTATGTAACTACTTTTCTAAAGTTCAATTTATTTCTGTTGCCACGAACCGAGCCATGACAAAATTTTTGACATACACCCGCATGATTATTGAAAAACACTAAATAGTTTTTGTTCATAATGTAAGCTAAAATGATTAAATTTGAAACGTGTGAGTTTTAATTTAATGGGAGGATATGCAGGATATGAAAATTTTGAGAGGATAAGCTTAACAGGAGAAACCGGCCTGTATTATAAATTTTGATACTACCCTTATTTTAGTGGTTGAATGTTTTTATAAGACCTAAAATACTGTTTAAATATATATAAACAAATTGCAAGTTACCATTAAATTCGTGGTAGAACCTAAATTTTGAAACTTTTGTTATTAAGAAAGAAAATCTTTCGCTTCCGGCCCTCTGTTAAACAACAAATCCAAAATACTCAAATTGGGCACAAATCCAAATTTTTCTTCAAAAACCTGGTTGTATGGTACGGGGGTAAATAAAGAGTCTGATTGCTGCATCCGTTGTTTGGGGTGAATGGAATTCCTGTAATCAATTTGACCTTCAGAGGCTACATCAACATAATGTCCGGTAAATTCTATGTCGGCATTCAATCCTGTCAATTCATTCATTAAATAGATCAGCTCAAGATTATAATCAAATAAAAAGTCATATTTTTTTTGGTAGAAAGGCAACAGCTCGTCCATATAAAATTCAAAAAAGGGAGACGAGTTATACGCTGTTATTATAGTGCGCCAATGGTTTAGCTGCCATTCTTTTGAATAATCTATGCGCACATCTTTAATCTTTGTCTTCAGTTGATCTCCTTTTGATACCGGAATTGTTAATGATTGAGGGCCATTGGCCGTTAAAATGCAACACCGGTTGCGATATGATTGCTTTGAATAATGCTCATCATTTTCAATCGTTGTTTTTTGATGCATGTATAATTTGCTGAAATATTGGATGGGAGGGAGGTATGCAATGGATAAGATGGCAGTTCGACGATTTTTCATGATTTATTAAGAATGTTAAGGGGGATTGTTTTTGTCTTGTATTTAAGATATTATATTTTAGAAGTTAGAAGTTAGAAGTTAGTTTTAAAAATAAAATACAAATATATACATCAGGTTTTTTTATTAAAATCTTTTTTATTATTTTGTGAAGAAAAATATCCCAAATTAGTAAGGCATTAAAATTATGAAAAGAAGGAAATTCATAGCAAATTCAATAAAAGCAGGTTTGGTATCGGGAGCAACATTGGGTTTTGGTTCAATGGCTTTTGGAAAGCAATATAGCGAAAAAACAGGGAGTAATTATGATTTAGTTGCAGTAAGGGGTGGAGAACCGGATGCAATGTTTGAAAAAGGTATTGCTTCATTGGGAGGAATGAAGAATTTTATCCGTTCCGGACAGGAAGTGGTTGTTAAACCCAATATAGGATGGGATTCAGTCCCGGAAGAGGCAGCGAATACAAATCCAAAACTTGTGGGGGCCATCGTACGGCATTGTTATGAAGCCGGTGCCAAAAATGTGTACGTCTTTGACCATACATGCAATGAATGGAGACAATGTTATATGCACAGTGGGATAGAAGATGCAGTTAAATCTGAAAACGGAATCATAAAATGCGGCAATGTTGAAGACGATTATACGGATATGGATGTTCCAAAAGGTAAAATTTTGAAAAAAGTACAAGTACATAAATTAATAAAAAAGGCAGATGCCATTATCAATGTCCCTGTTTTAAAAGACCATGGATCAACCAAACTGACAATAGCCATGAAAAACCTGATGGGCATTGTTTGGGACAGGAAATACTGGCATTCAAGCGGACTGAACCAATGTATTGCAGATTTTGCAACGGCAGTGAAGCCAACACTGAATGTTGTGGATGCCTACAGGGTGATGAAAAAACACGGTCCACAGGGTACTTCTACAGATGATGTTTTAACAATGAAAGCCCAGGTTATTTCAACAGATATAGTAGCTGCAGATGCTGCTGCAGCAAAGTTTTTTGGCTCCGATCCGGCTGAAATAAAGTATATTAAAATGGCAGATCAAATGGGAATCGGGACAATGAATCTTGAATCATTAAATATTAATAGGATAAAAATATAAGAGGCTGGCTCCAAGGCCATAATTTATGAAATACCACTAAAATGGTAGATATTTATATGTGATAATGTGAAAAATATTGATATATTTGAACATGATTTTAGAAATCGGTAAATGGGTTCTATGATTTTTTTGGATCAACATGAAAAAAAGAATTTTTAGAACTCACCTTAATTTATTTTATCATATAGGATAATTGATTTAACATGAAAAATGCCAAGCAATTAGCAGCAGAAAAAGCAATTGAATTTATAAAAGAAGGAATGACAGTTGGCCTTGGAACAGGTACCACAGTTTATTTTGCTATCATCAAATTATCAGAACTCATAAAAAACGGGTTGAATGTAGAACTGGTTTCCACATCAAAAGCAACAACCAAAATTGCGGAAGGACTGGGAATATCTCTGTCTTCTGTTGATGAAGTAGATAAGATTGATATAACCATTGATGGAGCAGATGAGGTTGACCCTGAATTCAGAGGTATCAAGGGCGGCGGCGGAGCATTATTGGCTGAAAAAATTATTGCGGGGATATCCAGATGCAATATTTGGGTTGTGGATTCAACTAAACGGGTTGACCGGTTGGGAGCTTTTCCGCTTCCGGTTGAAGTAGTACAATTTGGATTCAGGCATATAATGAATCATCTGAAGGATTTAGGATTTGATGTAAAACAAAGATTGTATAATGACCAGCCGTTTGTTACCGATAGCGGCCATTACATAACCGATATATACTTTCAACAAATTGATGACCCGCTGAAATTGGAACAAGAGATCAATAACATTACCGGAGTCGTTGAAAACGGCTTATTTAATGATGTGCTTGATGTTTTAATAGAAAGTGACGGGAAAAAAACCAATGTTTTGTATAAAGAAAAACATTTTTAATAATCAGGATTAATAGTGTCTGAGTATTAATTCATTTAAAAATAGTATAGCATGAAAGTCAAAAAACCTTCACAAGAAGAAATTAATTCAACCCAATCATGGGGTGAATGGAGTAAAGAACCATCTGAATTCCCCTGGGAATACGATGTAAAAGAGACTTGTTATATCCTGGGAGGTGCAGCAACTGTAACAAGTAAAAATGGAGAACAAATATCATTTGAGGCAGGTGACTGGGTGGAATTTGAAGAAGGACTTGAATGTACCTGGAAAATAACCGAACATGTGAGAAAAAAGTATATGTTTGGTTAAAATGTAAATCTGTCTGTACATTCTATCCTCTAATATTGATGCATTTAAAATTGAACTCCTGAAAATGAATATAAAAAAAGAATTATTTGGAGAAATAGATAAACAACCTGTTTATCTATATAAACTTTTGAACGACAGCGGTATCTCTGTACATGTTACTAATTATGGAGGTATTATACAGGCTGTTTATATGCCTGATAAAAATGGAAAAACTGATGATATCGTATTAGGATTTGACAACCTTGATGACTATGTGCAAAAAGACCATCCGTATATCGGGCCGCTTGTTGGAAGATATGCCAACCGCATTGGCAATGCACAGTTTGAAATCAATGACAAAACATATTATTTGACTGCTAATCAAGGGAAACACCAATTGCATGGCGGCAATAAGGGGTTTGACAAAGTGGTATGGGATATTGTTGATGAGATCAATACCAACAATGAAGTGGGTTTTGTTTTGCAGTATTCCGGGAAAGACGGAGAAGAAGGGTTTCCGGGCAATATATCTGTTCAGGTCAGATATGCATTGACAAATGACAATGAATTGATTATTCAATACTCGGCAAATACAGATAAACCTACACATGTCAATTTAACCAATCATTCTTATTTTAATCTCACCGGGTGTACTGACACGGTTTTAAACCATGTAATAACAATCAATGCAAATAAGATAACAGAGGTTGATGAAGATTTAATCCCGACCGGAAACATCATTAAAATCAACCGTTCGGCATTGGATTTTACAACATTTCAAAAAATTGGAGAGCGTATTCATGATACTGATAATGGATACGATCATAACTATGTGCTAAATAAAGGCGGTGAAGAGATGATTTTTGCTGCACAAGTGGTTGAACCGGTTTCTTCACGTTCCGTTAAAGTGTTTACAACCACGCCCGGCATGCAGTTTTATACAGGAAATTATCTGGATGGTAGTTTGACAGGGAAAAATGGAATTAAATATCAAAAAAATATGGGATTATGCCTGGAAACACAGCATTTTCCGGATACCCCGAATCAGCCGGGCTTCCCTTCCACCTTGCTTTTGCCGGGAGAGGAATACAAGCAAGTTACAATGTATAAATTTGATGTTGTTAGTCCCTCATTATGAGGTTCTACCCTTATTTCAATGGTTAAATATTTTTACAGGATCTAAAATACTGTTTAAATATAGT
>CAZJWE010000134.1:0-9499 GCA_964549265.1 uncultured Bacteroidales bacterium
CGATGGTGTTAATGAAACCTGGGTTATAGATGGCCTGAAAGATAATCCTTATTATAAAAAAGCAACGATTGAGGTATATGACCGTTGGGGCGAGTTTTTGTGGAGAGGAAAACCATACAGAGATGAACCCTGGGATGGAACATATAAAGGGCGTCCTCTACCTGTTGATTCATACCATTTTATTATTGATTTATATAATGATGGAAAAAATGTATTGACAGGGCAGGTAACGATTATTCGATAGGCTATTTATTTATAGCCTGTCTATAATGTTAGGTGTTTGGATCATAATGTTCGATAACCAGGCTTACGCAGCCCCAAACACACATGCTCAACAAATAAACATTTAATCGGATTTTATTATTAAAACATTAAATAAATATTGTAATTTAGATGATTAATTTATATCTCACAATTAAACAGATGAACCGAGCCATAACAAAAATTTTTGACACTCATCAGCATGATTATTAAGAAGCTATTTGATTTGCACAAAGTCAATAGGTTAAACTCATGGAGAGCTCCATCTGACCATTTAAAAATGAATAATAAACAGATGAAAAGCCCATGCATTATCGTTTTAAAAAGGTGATGAAACCTTCATAATACAAAATACAACATATATAATTTTAAAAGAACATTCTATAAAGACAAATAAATGCAAATTGTTCGATATTACATTATATTTTTTTCACTAATTTGTTCATATAGTTTTGCCAATGCCGGTGACCGGAATATTGATTATAAAAATCTTGTCTTTGAAAACATTACAAATGAAGAAGGGGAGGCCCCTCCTTCTGTTGTTAGTGTTATTCAGGATAAGCAGGGCTTTATCTGGTTAGGTACAGCTGATGGCCTGTATCGCTATGATGCATATACATTTGATATTTTTCAATATAACCCTGAAGATACTAATAGTTTGTCGAATAATGACATTCAATGCATTATGGAAAGCCATAGAGGAAAGATATGGGTTGGCACAAGGTATGGATTAAGCATATTGGATAAGAAGACAGGTGAATTTGAACGTTTTTTTTATGATCCTGACGATCATAATTCGTTATGGCAAAATTCAATCAATGATTTAATACAAAGAAAGAATGGAGAAATATGGATATCAACGTCAAAAGGGCTTAATGTATATGATGTTAAAAATAAGCAAATGTCCAGGGTAGATATAGATCAAATTATTCAAAGAAACAAAAAAAATCATTGGTTAACAGAGGAAAAAATTTCTTTTATATCCATGTGTGAAGATCAACAGGAGAATTTATGGATCGGCACATACAACCATGGGTTATTAAAGTTAAATCATAAAAAGAAAGAACTAAAACAATTTGATGTTTATCATAACAAAAATTTCAACAGAATACCGGTCATGATATTGGATAAAGGAGGAATGTTGCATCTGGGTGCATTTTTTACTCATCATTTTTTATTTGATCCTGTAAAAGAGAAAATTGTAGATACGATCAATCCCCATTTAAGAATGAGATCGGCAATGATAGACAATGCCGGGAATATTTGGACAGGGGGAATCAATGAACTTATTATATATTCGGGAAAAGATTATTCACGTCTGGCACATTTTACAACGGAAGAGGATGGCCAAAATATACTTGAAAAAGGAAGTTTGGTAGATGTGATATTTCAGGATAACACAGGAAATGTATGGATATCAACAAGGCGTGGACTACGAGTTCATTATCTCGATCGAAATAATTTTAATAAATTTTTTCATGAAATAGGAAACCCTAAATTCAGGGATTATGGAAAAGTACTTTTTATTGACAGTCAACAGAATTTTTGGTTTGGAACATTTGGCGATGGGTTGTTGTTATTTGACAAAAATCTTCGTTTACAAGAACGTTTTTTTAGTAAATCAAGTCGTCTGTCTTATATTTGGTCAATAACCCAAGATAAAAAGAACAACGTTTGGGTTGGTACAAATAATGGCATTAAAATATACGAACCGAAACAAAAGAAATTCATTAAAACCATAGGGGGAAGCAAACAGAATAAAATAAAGAATGGGTTATCTCATAACTTAATTTATGAAATACTTCATGATAGCAGGGGAAATACATGGATCGCTACAGAGGAAGGACTTGACCTGTTAAATACGGCAGGCGAAATAATGCATTTTTCCAAGCAAAAAGGGCTTATCAGTCATAAAGTAAATGAAATACTTGAAGATGCAAAAGGAAATATCTGGATCGGAACTTCGCAGGGACTCTCACGTTATAATCCTGAAAATAAAAAATTTAAAAATTATATATACGACCCACAAAAAGGAAGTGGATTGAGTAACCAGAAGGTAAATGCGCTATATATTGACAGCACGGGGGTATGGATTGCAACCGACTATGGATTGAACAGGCTTGATCCTGAAAAAAATACAATAGATTATTTTTTTAAACAAGACGGATTAGTAGATAATAAAATAAACGAATTAGGTGTTGACATACAGGGGAGCTTATGGATGTTGTCACGTACGGGAGTATCAAGGATGAATTTGAAAACAAAAAAAATAATTTCATTTGATAAAAATGACGGCCTTTCAACAAATTATTCAGGGATGTTTATCAAAGATTCTATTTTATATATAGGAGGAAAAAATACAGGGTTTTATACATTTAGTATTCATGATATAAAAATAAACCCCCTCGCTCCCCCGGTTCACATAACCCAAATTCGGGCAAATAATAAAGTAATAAAAAAGGGTTTTGTAGATAACTCAAAACAAATTCTGAAATTAAAACACTATCAATCATCACTGGAATTCGAATTTACAGCATTGAATTATCTGTTCCCGGAAAAAAATCATTTTCAATATAAATTACAAGGCGCTGAAGAGCAATGGAACACAACATCCGGAAAAAGAAGGTTAGCCGTATACAATAATGTACAACCGGGAAACTATACATTTTTGGTAAAAGCATCCAATAACAATGGGATATGGAATACGAACCCGCAAACTGTACAATTTGAAATACTACAGCCCTGGTGGAAAACATGGTGGGCATATACAATATATAGTATCGTATTCGTTGGATTCGTGTATATTTCATTCAGAATAAGGAATATTCAAAAACATCAGAAAAAAGCAAAATTTCAGCATGAACAGGATGAATTGAAATTGACATATTTTACAAATATCTCCCATGAATTCAGAACACCCCTTACCTTAATTTATGGTATGATAGAACAAATGTTTAAAAAACAGGACCTTTCCGAACCACTACGAAAACAATTGAATATTTTATATAATTATGCGCTTAGGATGAAAAATTTGGTCAATCAGGTACTTGAATTACGGAAGTTAAATATTGGAAAGTTAAAACCAGAATATCAATATGAAGATATTGTTTCTTTTTTGAACAGAATATATTCTTCTTTTAGTCCCTTGGCTGATCAATACAATATTCAATATGAGCTCCGTTGTCCTTATATTTCTTATGAATGTTTTTATGATGAAGAAAAATCAGAAACGATCCTGCTAAACCTTATTTCAAATGCATTCAAACACACACCGGAGAAAGGAACAATAGTCGTAGAATTGGAAATAAAAGAACAAACTAATGATGATATATGTTCAGAAAAATCATTATTGATCAAAGTCACAAACACGGGGGAATATATCCCTGAGAATGAAATTCAGAAAATATTTGAACGATTTTACCAATCGGAATACAATGCATCCGAAAAAAAAGAAGGCACAGGTATTGGCTTAGCATTATCAAAAGAATTGGTAGAAATGTTAAACGGTACTATTTCTGTTGATAGTAAACCGGAAGCAATTATCACTTTTACTGTGCACCTTCCCATACCCGATTTATCCATCCCTGTTATTCAACATGATGATAAAAAGAAGCATGAATTAATTCCCACATTTCATTCATCTTATCGGAATATTAACGAACAAAATATAGAGAAAGCAGAGGAGGGGATACAGGCCGATGAACAACAAATTATGCTGATAACAGAAGATAATAAAGAGGTCAGGGCGTTTATTGCTTCGTTGTTTAATAATAATTTTAAAATCATTGAAGCTGAAAACGGAAAACAAGGATTTGATAAAACATTAAAATACATGCCCGATATTATTATATCTGATATTATGATGCCTGAATATGATGGATTTGAGTTTTGTAATGACATCAAACAAAATGAACAAACAAATCATATTCCGGTTATATTGCTTACAGCAAAAACGGCTGAAGAACATAAACTTACAGGATACAAAATCGGGGCAGACGATTATGTCGTTAAACCATTTAGCAGTGAACTCCTGATAGTCCGGGTTAATAACCTCCTGAAAAATCGTGCGAAATTAAAAGAAATCTATCGCAAACGTTATCTATTAGACGATAATGGCATTACAACTGAAAATGAAGGAACAGACAATGTAGATAAATTTTTAAACAAAGTAAAAGCATTGATTAAAGAAAATATGTATAATGAGACTTATTCCGTTAACCAATTGGCAAATGATTTAAACATTAGCAGGATACATCTGAATAGAAAATTAAAAAGCATTTTAGGTGTCTCCCCAAGTGAATTTATAAAATTAAACAGGCTCAACGAAGCAATGCATATCTTAAAAACCGAGCCCAAATTAACTATTTCAGAAGTAGCTTACGATGTAGGATTTAAAGATGTCTCACATTTTTCAAAAGCATTTAAAGCCCATTATGGGAAACGCCCTTCTGAGATAGATAGAAGATAATTAGAGTCTGTCCATAAACTCAAGTGTTTGGATCATAATGTTCGATAACAAGGCTTGCGCAGCATCAAAAAGCAATGGAAGAAAATGGCTTTGAATTGGACGGCTGTACAGCGGGAACTTATAGAACAATATGGAGATCGTTATGAAAAATACCTGCAAAAACAAAGTGACACTTTTTTTTGAAAACTCCCTTGTTCTTCTAACTTCTAACTTCCAACTTCTAACTTCTAACTCCCTATTCTTTCCATTTAATCGCAGTAGAACCCCTTATTAAGGATTTTTGTCATTTTTTATGGTCTGAACGATACATTCTTGGTTGTATGATACATCATGTTACCTGCTTCCAATAATGTAACATGTCATGATATAATTTTCGGATAGTATTTGATTTCGACAAATTAAAATTATGAGTTATGAAGAATATAACAAATTATAAAATCAGCATCATTCATTTGATTTTTGCTTTCATTTTAATAATGCCCCAAATATCTTTTTCACAAGAAGATTGTTTTAATGGAATGGATGATGATGGAGACGGTTTAATTGACCGTTTTGATCCGGAATGTGAAGATACAGTAGACTGTTATATGGAAGGACAACGGCAACCATCCAGTGCATTTCAACCATCATTAGTATGTAGTTATGGAGTTGATGAGGCCGATTATAGCGTGCCTATGATTGGGGATGTGAATGGTGACGGTTCTCCTGAAATAGTGGTTAACGGGAATTATGGGATAATCATAATAGATAATAACTGTAATGAGTTAGGGTTTATACATCCTACTTCACCAAGCAACGCCGATGCGAGCAATGCCGAATTGATTGAAAAGCAGATAGGTGCAGTCTTAGGTGATGTTGATAAAGACGGTATTACAGATATTTTTTTCCCTGATAAAAATGGCCGGGTATACCGTTATGAATGGGATGGTACAAAATATGCAAAAATATGGGAAACTGCTGATGATATAGCCTTGAACGGACGGCCACGTTTGGATATCCTGGATATCAACCGGGATGGAGAAGCAGAATTAATCCCAAATGGTGGATATATGATCGATGCATTAACCGGATCGGTTTATAGCGGACAGCTACCAACTTTACATGTGCCACCAGGAGATGGTGACCTTGCAAACACCGGGATATATGGTTTTACAGCAGATGCCGATGCAGGAAACAATGGAAACGAAGGAGACGTGGAGCTCATAAGAGGGACTGAAATATACCGGTATGATTTTTCTGCCAACACGTGGAATCTTATAAAAGCTTTGACTGCTCCATATGACACTGATATGTGGACTAAACGCGGACAGGTCTCTGTTGCCGATGTAGATAATGATGGAGATGTGGATGCTGTAATAAGCTCTTATAACCCTCAATATGGTGTTACTGCTGACACTGTCAATGTGATCCTGGCATGGGATATGCAAACCAATACGATATATGGCCCGATTACCCCGGCCAATGTCAAAGGAGGAGGACGAGTTACTATTGATAATTTTGACGATGATGAGTTGCCCGAATTTGCATATAGTGCATATGCAAAGCTGGTTGCCTTTGATGATGTAACAACCTGGGGGACTCCGGGATATGTTTTTTGGGAAGAAGCAGTCACCGATGTCGCCGCGAGTGCCAAAACAGGAGTCACTTCATTTGATTTTGATGGCG
The DNA here is from genome assembly GCA_964549265.1 of uncultured Bacteroidales bacterium. Taxonomy (GTDB): domain Bacteria; phylum Bacteroidota; class Bacteroidia; order Bacteroidales; family JBBRXJ01; genus CAYMKE01. Next base: position 6,395 of record CAZJWE010000134.1, read on the forward strand.
ACGGCCTGGCAGAACTCGTTTATCGGGATGAAGATAAATTGCGTGCATTTCGTGGAGTGGGAGATGGAGCTGGCAACCCTGAAGTCATATTCAACTCAGGAACCAATACATGTATCAGTCAAACCGGAGTAGAGTATCCGACTGTTGCTGACATGAATGGGGATGAATATGCAGAGATCATCGTTACATGTCAGAGCAGGGTTTCTATCTATACCAACGGAGCAGCCTATCCCTGGTATCCCGCCAGGCCCATCTGGAACACTTTTGCATACAATATAACCAATGTAAATAATGATGGTACCATACCTCAATACATGCAAGAAAATTACCTGGTAGATGGATATAATAATTTCCTGGCTCAAACGTCCAGTGATTATTCTCATTTTGAAATCCCCCGCATCCCTTTGCCGGATGCTGTTTTATCATTTACATACCCGGATAGTTGCTTTGGTAGAAATGTATGCATAACCGTTAAAAATATTGGAGATGCAGGCCTGCCTGCAGGCTTTCCGATTGCAATTTACCAGGGAGACCCCGAACAACCCGGGGCAATCTTTCTTGATAGCATCCATACCACCGAAATAGTCCTTGCAGGCGATAGCCTGGAATTGCCCTGCGTTTCAATCAGTGAATCGGCCAATGGTGCATCTGTATATATCGTGGCCAATGCAGATGGCACACAACCAGTGCCAATATCGGTACCCAGTATTTCAGGCGACACACTTAGGGAATGTGATTACCTCAACAATATCATCAATGATATTGCCAGTTTTCCTGATGTTAATGCAGTGGCAACAAATGACACCATATGCGAAGGAGATAATATTAATCTGGATGAAACCGGGGGAGAGGCCACGGGCTGGTCATGGACAGGCCCTGATGGGTTTACATCAGCACAAAAAGACCCATCCATATCTTCAGCAGGTTTGTCAGCAGACGGATTATATATTGTCACAGTAAAAGATAATAATGGGTGCATTAATATGGACACTGTAGAGGTCATTGTTAAAGAGGTTGCACAACTGGTTATAACAAATCCTGACCCTGCATGTATAGTAGACTTAACAGACACAGCCATTGTATCCGGAAGTTCAGGAGGCCTCGATGATAAAACCACAGATACGATTTCATTCAGAGATGGTGAATACCCGGATGCCGGTTATGATGGAACTAAAGATACCTATATTCTAGGAGAAGCTAACTGGCAAAAAACTGAAAACTATGAAGATGAATCCATTAAGATGGGGGCATTTATGAGTGCTTTAATAAAATGGGATATTAGCACGATACCAGCAAATGCTGTTGTGAAAGAAGCAAAGATGACATTAACGAATATCAGGGCAACGCCAAGTAACGAATTATTTGAAATATATGAACTGACAAAAGATTGGGATCCCGGAAGTGCAACGTGGAATGAATTATCTACAGGTGTGTCTTGGGAAATAGCCGGTGCACAAGGAGCTACTGATCATGGGTCAGCCATATTGGGAGAAATAGATGCATCCGGAATGGGATGGGGTGCCTCAAGAGATTTTTTCCTGAATAACAATGGAATAGACATAGTTCAGGATTGGGTAGAAGGGATATCTTCTAATTATGGCTTCATTATGCAAGATTATACAAATGTGAATACAAATCAATTTCAACATGAAGGAGCGAGTAATGTGAACCAGCGTCCTATGTTAACCGTTGTATATGATATCCCTGTTCCTGCTTATTCATACTGGGAAGATGCAGCAGCTACAATCCCGTTGAGCAATCCCGACAGTATTAGAACAGCAGGCACTTATTATATTAAATTAGGGGAAGGGGCATGTGCGGATATACAACCTGTAACCGTAACCACCACAGCACCCACAGCAACAGCAGGCAGCAACTCACCTGTTTGCGAAGGAGATTCACTAAAATTAACAGAAAGCGGAGGTGATGCCACAGGGTGGAATTGGAGTGGCCCAAATAGCTTCTCCTCTGCTGAACAAAACCCGGTCATTACACCAGCCGGTACTTCAGCAACCGGTACATATACAGTTACTGTTACAGATGCCAGTGGATGTGAAAACATAGATAGTGTCACAGTAACCATAAACATTCCAACGGCAAATGCCACTACATCAACAGATACGGTCTGTGAAGGTGATAATATTAGCCTGGATGAAAACGGAGGGGACGCGATAAGTTGGTCATGGGAAGGGCCTAATGGTTTTACATCAGATATTGAAAATCCAACCATTAGTTCTGCAACCACATCTTATGATGGAAATTATATTGTAACCATTACTGATAATGGAGGCTGTACAGCTAAAGACACTGTTAATATAACTGTTATAGAACAACCCAATCTTGTCATCACAGATCCAGACCCTGCCTGTCCGTCTGTTGACTTGACAGACCCAGCTGTAATAAATGGAAGTACGGGAGTAATACAAGGAACATCAGAAGACACGGTTGTGGCAAACGAAGATGCCTATGTTCGAGGAGGATCTTATTCCGATGATAATTATGGTGCGTCAACAGAACTGCATGTGAAATTATCAACGGGTAACTCTCACCGCATCACATATTTAAAATTTGATTTGTCAGGGATTAGTTCTGTAACCACTGCTACATTTAGAATTTATCAATCGTACAATGATGGTTCAGCAACACAAACTTTAAAAATAGTCAATGATAATACTTGGGCAGAAGGAAGTATCACGTATGATAGCCGACCAACAAATATAGGTAGTACAATAGGGTCATGGAATATAGGCAGCAATGGTTGGAAGGAAGTTGACATCACAAATGAAGTGAATGCGGCAGCAGGAGGTCAACTTTCCTTAATAATTGAAGGTGAATCCAGCCAATATGCCGAATATAATTCAAAAGAAAATGCAACAAATAAGCCAGGGATAGCTTATGTTATTGGAAGTAATGTTACCTACTGGACAGATGCTTCTGGCACCACAGAACTCAGCAGTCCAGATAGTGTGACCGCATCCGGAACCTATTATATAAAGGCAGGCAATGAACCATGCGCAGACATCGAACCTGTAAATGTAGTCATCAATTGCTGCCCCGACAGCCTCATCACCGATACAACCGTCACAGATGTTGATTGCTATGGTG
>CAZJWE010000135.1:0-9431 GCA_964549265.1 uncultured Bacteroidales bacterium
TATTCATTATATTTGTTTTTTGAAAGAAAGGAATTAATAGAAGTCCCCTTAAATAGGCTGCATATTAAATTTTAGGCAGTGAAGATGCCAAATGATGAAAATAATGGAAATAAATCATTCCTTGTTGTTCTGCATTTATTGTAAATTGTTGTTTATTTTCTTTGCCCTGGACAGATTTGGCCGACAGTTGTATATTGTTTTCACCGGTTTTCAATGGTATTCTTTGATAATAAATGGCGTAAGGGAGTGTTTGCCAGTTTCTGGTGTCTGCTTTTTCAGTAATGGCATTGGCAATACTCACAACGGTTCCAAGATTTTCATTCTGCTTGTTCACAACCGATTGAATTGCTTTTTTTGTTGCAACTCTTAACAACGAATTGGCAAAAACCCTTAGCATTCTGTCATTTAATGTTTTAAATGCAATTTGATTAATGTCCTGGACTTTTTGAAATGTGTATTGTTTTTGATTATATATAATTTGCGCTGAAGTGTAATGCGGCTGTCTTGTAACATATTTGGGAAATGCCACCCTGAATACTTCAAGATTTTTAAATCCTTCTTTTACATCATCGCTTCTGTCGCCAACATAATATCTGTATGAAAGCCCGTATTGTTTATTTACATAATTTACATATCCGTTATTATATGCCCCTTTGGTAAACGTGATTTCCCATTGGGACTTAACAGGCCCGAAGCCTGTCAGCCAAAAGAATATTAATTCCGGATTTTTTTGTTTTTGATGTTCATATTTCATTTTGAATTTTTTCTCATAATAATCCACTTCATCATAAAAGCCTGTTAAATAAGCTGTACGGAGTAAATCTTTTTTCAATTGCTCAGGTGCATCAAGTCCAAAATATTGCTTGTAATCTTCTTCATATACCTGGTAAGCATTCCGGTAAGCTATGAATGCATTATTAAAATCAAAATTTGCTTCGTATATCATTCCCATAAGGTTATGAGCAAAAGCATCGCGTTGATAACGATTTTTATGGTCTTTGTATTTATCATTTAATTCATTCAGCTTTATATTAATCCTTCTGCATTCTACAAGAGCATCTTCCCATTTTTTTAATTCTATATAATTCAATGCAGTAAAATAATGCAGCATCACATTTTCAAAATCTTCTGGCCTGTAATCTTTTACTGAAGGGTTAAGCATTAATGCCAATGCTTCTTTTTTAACGTTTTTTTGCTGATCTTCTATTATTTGTTCCGCTTTTTGAAAATGAAGATTGCTCTTTGTATGCTCTTTCGTCATAAAATAAACATATCCTTTATTCAGATGATACAGTATCTCATTCCGCCCTTTTTTATCTTTGCTTTCTTCTTCGAGCCATTGATTGGCTTTATTAAATTCACCTTTTGTTATGTATTTTTGAAATTTAACATTCCGTTGATAATATGTGGCACAACCAATAACACATAACAGCACTACCAAGATGCTAATTTTCCAAACGTTACGAAACACTTCTTTTTTATGTTTATGTTTTCTATTAAGCATTCATTTTAATTATTTGCGCTTTACTCACTTTTGAAGTTGATGTAGCGAGGATGTGTTTTGGGATTACGTATGTCATCATTGTTACATGCCTGGTCAAATTGAGGTTTCAGCTTTTTACAAACATGTTTTGTGTGATAAAAAAACACGTTGCAGCTCTGTTCTATTTTTAAATATTATTAGTTACCTTTTATGTTGATAAAAAATAACCAGTTAATTTAATGTATGTGATTCCTCCAAAGGAAGTTTATACACCCCTACCTTTGGAGGAAGAAATTTTTAAAAGTGATCTCGTTTAAAAGGAATTTAATCTTCAATATATTTTTTAATTTTCTTGTCTCCAATCCAAACGATTTCATTGGTTTCAAGGTCTGTTAATTCAAGATTTATCTGATACATAACGACTTTTTCTTTTCTATAGCTGTCAACTATAGAATTGACTGAGCCTTGCATAATATAGTCAGCACCCAATTCTTTTCCCCATTCCTTAGCCGTTTCTACAGATGCATATTTTTGTTGGTCCATCCGTTCTTGTCTCAATTCATCTCTTTTATCTCCTGCCTGTACGAGCCGGACTCTTCCGCTTTTGATAAACTCCCGTTCAATATCTTTAATAAATGTTTCGGTACTAATATGTTCGTGGCTTTTGTTTCTGATCAATCCTACAACAACAACAGGCCTTTCACCATTATGTTTGCGTTTAAAATTTTCGAGCCATTGCTCGTTCAACACCTGACTGATCATTGTTTCGGCGGTTTTTCTTGAATCGGTATCATTCCATCTTCCACTCAGGTCAATTTGTTGTTCGGGAGATACCCGTTTTACTTTACGGGAAGAATAGCATCCGTTCAAAGAAAACAGGATACTGCACAAAATGAAGAAAATGCTTGCTTTTTTCATGATTTAAATAGTTTGATGATTATATAGAATACCCCAATTGACGAATATATTGTTTCAGTTGATTATAATTTTCATCGCTCATTGGAACAAGTGGTAAACGAAGATTATACTCTAAATGTTTCATTATACTGAGAGACGCTTTGACACCGGTTGGATTGCCTTCAATAAAATGATATTTCATGATGTCAGTTAAAGAATAATTTATTTTGCTTGCATCCTTAAAATTCTGATTCAATGCATGCTGTACCATTTCTGAAAATTCTTTTGGAAATGCATTGGCTGTAACAGAGATAACGCCATGTCCGCCAACTGCTATTATGGGCAATGTATAGGCATCATCACCTGAAATAACGAGAAAATCATCAGGGGTATTTTTGCAAATTTCTGTTATTTGCTCCATATCACATGATGCTTCTTTAATGGCAATGATATTGGGTATTTTGGATAATTCAATGGTGGTGTCTGCACAGATGTTTTTCCCTGTTCTTCCGGGCACGTTATAAAGAATGACGGGTACCGGACTAACACTTGCTATGGCTTTATAGTGTTCGTATATGCCTTTTTGTGAAGGTTTATTATAGTATGGAGAAACGGATAAAACAGCATCTATCCCGTCAAAATCCTGTTTACGTATCTGTTCCGTAATTTCAAATGTATTGTTTCCACCAATGCCAACAACAACCGGCACTCTTGAATTTACAGTTTCCAATACATAATTAATAACAGCTTGTTTTTCTTCTTTAGTAAGGGTTACAGATTCGCCTGTTGTTCCTAATACAACAATGTAATTGATCTGATTGGAGATGTGATATTCGATTAAATTGCCTAAAGCATGAAAATCAACACTCCTGTCTTGCCGAAAAGGTGTTACAATTGCTACGCCTGTCCCAATAAAGTTCTTTAAATTCATTTATATATTTATTTAATTTTTAATTATTGTCAAGTAATTTTTAGTCTGTTCAATCATATAATCCAGTGTATTATTCATGTCAATATTTAACATCATATCATGTCCATTCAAATGATGAAAATATTTTCCGACTTTAAATTTAGCTTTTGATAAAGATGCTACATATTTCAAAGGAAAAACCCCGTCTATATTCAGGTCAATCAATACATCAAATTCTTCATTTATAAATTGGCCAACAGCATTATTTTTGGGCTGTTCAAAAATATTCAAATCTTTCCGGCAAAAATAAAGCATTCCTTTGTTATTAAAAAATTGATATGGTATATTTTTTTTATTAATGTATGCCAATGCCTTGATATTTGAATTCCCTTGGTTCAGAAAAGAAAAGAAATCCAATATTTTATCTATATCCTGTTGATTATTTTTATTAATATAAAATAATATGCCTATATTTTTAGCGGATTTAACGTTTTGGACCTCACGATTACGTTTAAGATGTTTTTTTCGCCTGTTAAGAAGAAAAAAACCTATTTTTTGACGTAAATATTTTAAAAAAGCCATGGTTGTACTATATTTTAAACCAATCTAATTTAACCGAGTAAGATGAATACAGGTTAAAAATTAAAATTCAGTCTAAAAATAATAAGATTTATAATTAAGCATGCATTTCAAGCGAAAATTTTTTAAAAAAATCATCTTCTGAGATAACTGGTATATTTAATTCCTTTGCTTTGTTTATCTTTTTGGGGCCTGCATTTTCACCTGCTAATAAAAAGTCGGTATTACCGGATACCGAACTTGTATTATTTCCTCCATATTGTTCTATAATATTGCTCAATTCGTTTCTTGAATGGTGCTGAAACGTTCCTGAAATCACAATTGTTAATCCCTGAAGCACTTGTTCTTTCCCACCGGATGTTTCCTCTTCTTCAATATGCATTTTCACTCCTGTTTCTTTCATTTTTTCAATGATATGGATATTGGATTCTTTATTAAAATATTGAATAATACTTTTCGCAATTTGTTCTCCCACGTCATCCATTGATATTAACTCATCATAGTTTGCATTCCGGATGTTATCTATAGATTTAAAACGAATGGCAAGTTTTTTCGCCAATGCTTCTCCAACATATTTAATACCAAGCGAATAAAGAACTTTAGGAAATGGAACCTGTTTGGATTTTTTGATGCTGTCTACTAAATTTTGTGCCGATTTATCAGCAAATCTGTCGAGTTTAAGCAGTTGTTCTTTTTTAAGGCTGTAAAGATCGGCTGGTGTGTTGATCAATCCTTTATCATACAATGCTTCTATAGTTGCTTCGGCTGCACCGATATTCATTGCTTTCCGGCTGACAAAATGCTCTATCTTTCCTTTAATTTGTGGTGGGCATCCGTTTTCATTCGGGCAATAATGCGCAGCCTCTCCCTTTGGCCTGACCAACTTTTCATTACATGCAGGGCAATGTTCAACAAATTGGATTTTCTTGCTGTCTTTGGGCCGTTTTTCTTTGTTCACCCCAACAATTTTAGGAATTATTTCACCGCCTTTTTCAACATAAACCGTATCTCCAATGCGAACATCCAAAAGCTCAATTTGATCCTGATTGTGCAATGATGCCCGTTTTACTGTTGTTCCGGACAACAATACAGGTTCGAGGTTGGCAACGGGTGTTACAGTACCTGTTCGACCTACCTGGAAATCCACTGATTTTAATCCGGTTTCTACCCGTTCGGCTTTGAATTTGTAAGCAATGGCCCATCGTGGTGATTTGGCAGTTATTCCTAACCGTTCTCTTTGTCCATAATCATTAATTTTAATTACAACACCATCTATATCGTAATTCAATTTACCACGCATGTTGCCTGCTTCTTCAATGAAGTCAAATACCTGTTCAAAATCTTCATATTTGCGAATCACATCGGGGATTTTAAACCCCCATTCTCTGGCTTTCATTACATTCTCATAATGCGACTGATAAGGCAATTCTTCTCCCAGCACCTGATATAAAAAACAATCTAAGGGCCTTTTTGCAACCATTGATGAATTTTGGAGTTTCAATGAACCGGATGTGGCATTTCGGGGGTTGGCAAAAACCTCTCCTCCTTTCTTTTTACGTTCTTCATTGAATCTATCAAATCCGTCGCGGGGCATGAATACTTCTCCTCTAATCTCGAATTCGTCAGGGTAATCGTTATTGTGTAAAGCAAGAGGGATTGTGTTTATTGTTTTGATATTATTTGTCACAATGTCACCTGCATTTCCATCTCCTCGTGTTATGGCACGGTCAAGCCGTCCATGTTTATATGTTAAACTAATGGCTACCCCATCATATTTAAATTCACATATATATTCAATTTTGTCTTTAATACTTTTTGTGATACGGGTGTTGAATGCATTCAGTTCTTCTTTTGAATAGGTATTGCCTAAAGACAGCATTGGATATTTATGTTCAGCCTGTTCAAATTCTTTATTTATATCTTCACCTACTCTCTGCGTTGGAGAATTCGGGTCATAAAATTCCGGAAATTTATGTTCCATATCCTGTAACTCATTCATCAATGCATCAAACTGAAAATCATTAATTTCCGGTTTATGTTCAATGTAATATTTATAGTTATGGTGATTTATTTCAGACCGTAACTTTTCAATTTTTTCTTTTGCTTTTTGTTTATTCATAGACATTGTTTCGGAAATGTTCAGAAGGTATTTTAATGGTATAGGATTGTCCGTCAATAGTCAGTTTGTCTGATCTGAGCCATGGATTGAATATTTTCAGTATTTTATAATTGATCTTATGATGTTTGGCAAATGTCACCAAATTGTCTATTGAATTATTCACGTTCACTTCTTTGGCTTTTAAAGGCGGATACAAATCTGCTTCCCTGTAATGAAACCCATAATGGGCTGGGTCTTGCATGATCATTTTAGCTGCAATGATACGGTACACATACCTGGCTGTCTCGCTGTTTAATTTAAGGTCGTAATAATTATCAACATCTTGTTCTTTTAATCGTTTTAAAATTCTTGTCTTTCCTGCATTGTATGAAGCAGCAGCTAATGTCCAACTGTCAAATAATTCGTATGCCGATTTAAAATATTCGCATGCAGCTTGTGTTGACTTTTCAAGGTGATACCTTTCGTCTACTTCCCTGTTTATTGTAAGTCCGTATTCTTTTGCTGTACCTCTCATAAATTGCCAAATTCCGGTGGCTCCTGATGGTGATACGATATTTCGCAAATCACTCTCAACCATAGCTACATACTTAAAATCATCAGGGATATTATATCTTTTTAATATTTCTTCGATAACAGGAAAATATCTGTTCATTCGTTTTAAATATAATAATGTATGCGACTGCCAATATGTATTGACCAATAACTCCCTGTCGAGGCTTTCACGCACATCAAAATTCATTAAAGGCACTTCTTCTCCTGCAAAAGTAAGGTGTTCAGGAACCTCAAGTGCATAAATCCTGTATCCTTGTTTTCTGATATTGATGTATTCAAGTTCTTGTTCATTGGCTTTTTCTTTTTCGTTATCTTGTTTATGTTCGCCATTGCTGTCAAAAAAACAAAAAGAAAATACAACGAGCAAAAGAATGATATTTCCAATAGTATAAATAGCTAATTTACTTGGTTTTACGTTTTTCATTATGTTGGTTTTCAATTTTTAGAGGATTTATAAGGTGATTTCTTTACGTTTTATAAATATAAAATGATTATTGCAAAAATGCAAAAAAGAGACGTTAAATGCTAACAAAATGCATTCCTAATTTATCATCTGTTTATTTTTTAAAATATTAAAATTTATATAAAAAAAGGACAAAAAAATCATTTCTTATTATATTTCCCAAAAAAAAGTAAATATTTTAACAAAATACAACAAAATAATAATAAAATTATATCTTTGCTTTGATAATATTTACAATTAATAAAATTCAAAAACGATGTCAAACGATTTGTATATTCCTTTGGGTTATAAACCTATACTTGATCTTAAACAAACAGAACAGGCAATTACACAAATCAAAGATTTTTTTCTGTTAACATTTTCGAGTGAATTAAGGCTCAGAAGGGTTACAGCTCCTTTGTTTGTTCTTAAAGGAACAGGTATTAATGATGACCTAAATGGTGTTGAACGAAAAGTTTCCTTTCCTATTAAAGACATGCACGAACAAGTTGGTGAAGTGGTGAATTCGCTTGCAAAATGGAAACGACTGGCATTGGCAAATTATGGTATTGAACCGGGGTATGGAATTTTAACCGACATGAATGCTATTCGCCCTGATGAAGAATTAGATAATATACATTCATTATATGTTGATCAATGGGATTGGGAAATGGTGATCTCACCCAAAGAACGAAACCTGGAATTCCTAAAAAAAATTGTCCGCAAAATCTTCGAAGTCCTCAAACGCATCGAATTTCTGATATATGAAAATTTTCCCAATATTATTCCAATGCTTCCGGACGAAATAACTTTTTTTCATACAGAAGAACTTGAAGAAAAATATCCGGACTTAACACCTAAAGAGCGGGAAGATAAAGTGGCAGAACAATATGGAGCTGTATTTGTAATAGGCATTGGGGGAAATCTTGCGAATGGAGCTCCGCATGATGGACGGGCCCCTGATTATGACGACTGGATCACCCCAACAATAAAGCACTATAAAGGATTGAACGGAGATATTATTTTTTGGAATCCTATTCTCCGAAGAGCATTTGAATTGTCATCAATGGGTATCAGGGTAGATAAAGACTCTCTTTTACAGCAACTTAAAATAACCGGAACAGAAGAGCGAAAAGACCTCCAGTTTCACAAACGACTGCTAAACAACGAATTGCCTCTTTCAATCGGCGGAGGACTTGGACAATCAAGAATTTGCATGTATTTTCTGAGAAATGCTCATGTTGGTGAAGTACAATCAAGCATCTGGCCTGAAGAGATGAAACAAGAATGTCAGAAAAATAATATCTATCTCGTATAGGCGAATCAACAACTAATTTTGATATTGATTGAATATGGCGATTAAGTTCAAAACCCCAAGCTCAAAATCCAAAATAACGTGTTGATCTTAAAATCATTATAATTATTGCATAATTGAATACATAAAAAATTGATATTTAAACGAATAATATATAAAATAATAAAATTTTAATCTCGTTAATTATCATTTATAATATATACAAAATAATTAAATTTTAAAAAAAACTCCGAACGAGGATTGGTTTAATAATATTTTTGTATATTCGTATTATACATAAATTATTAATAACATCAAGGATTCAAGTTGATACTTAACTATTTTTCATTTTTTTTATGGAAAAAATTAAACTAAATGTATTGGGAATTTCATATAGTCAAACACAAGCCGGGGCTTATGCATTGGTTTTAAATGAAGAAAAAGGCGAACGAAGGATACCGATAATCATTGGAGGTTTTGAAGCACAATCTATTGCAATACAGTTGGAAGGATTAAATTCTCCACGCCCCCTCACTCACGATTTATTTTTCAGTTTTGCAAATGCTTTTAGCATAAATTTACAAGAAGTCATTATTTATAAACTGGAAGAGGGTGTTTTTCATTCGAAACTTATTTGCAATAATGGCAAAAAAAATATTACGATTGACTCCCGCACCTCTGATGCTGTAGCTCTTGCTTTGCGATTCAATGCATCCATATTTACTACCGAAGAAATTTTACAAAAAGCAGGCATTGTGCTTGATATTGAACATGAAGATGCGTCAAAAGAACCCAAATCATCTCCCAAAAAATCATCCAAAAAACCTGTATCCGGTGATACAGAAAAAACAAAGAAGTTAAGCAATGAAGAATTACAAACAATGCTTCAAAAAGCTATCAGCAAAGAAGAATACGAAGAGGCATCGCGAATAAGAGATGAAATAAACAGAAGAAAAGACAAAAAAGAATAATAACAGAAAAGTACTACTGCAAGTTTTGTTAAAAATAGTGTTTATTTCAGAATTCAGAAAACAGAATATGAACCGAGCCATGACAATTTTTTTGACAAACATATTCATTTATTTTCATCCAGCTATTCTCTAAATAGTGCCTGTCTATAAACTCAAGTGTTTGGATCATAATGTTCGATAACGA
>CAZJWE010000136.1:0-9426 GCA_964549265.1 uncultured Bacteroidales bacterium
ATATAGTTGTAAATGTGGTTGAAATATGGTTTAAATGTTGCTTTTTTTGATTGACCCAATATATTTGCTCATTTTTACCGATAGTTTTTTTGCCTTTTTCGAAATATTTTCAAATGTAACCTTCTTTAATATCCTAATTCAAAAGCTATCTCTGTTTATATTCTTTTTTCTTGTCTACTGAATTCTGAATTCTAAAAAAAAACTATTTCCACAAAAATTGCAGTAGTGCTAAAAATGTAAGGGAAAGAATAGGGAATTAGAAGTTAGAAGTTAGAAGAGCAATATTCTTCTGATTTTAACTTCTGCATTGAAAAATGCTGGTTCCACTAAATTTTTAGTAGTATCATACAAAATAAGAAATTGAAAAAAAATTGAAAAATATTTTGTTTATAAAAAAATATCATGTATTTTTAACCTATAAAAACTATAGGATTTATTACATTTTGTTGTCCTATTAAAATAGAATCATTATTTAATTTTAAAATACACACGAATTAATAATTAACCAAATCCATTATAATTATGAAATACAATAAATTAGCCATTGACAGCAAAGAAAAATTAATGTTTGGAAAAGCCTTGTATCCTGTGACTACAAACAGAGGGCTTGTCATCGGAGACGGCCATGTGTATCCGGAATTGAACTTCACACTTCCTACCATTGATGTCAACAGAGAACATTTGGAAGAAATCAAAACATTTTACAAAGAAATTGTTACAGAAGCATTAGAGAGGTCAATAGATTTGCATTCAGAAGGACTGATCTTTGAATTCGAAACTCTTATTGAAATGACACTGGATCCGGACATAGGAATTGAACTGGTAAAGGCCATGAATGATATTTGTGAAGATTATTACCAGAAAAAAGGGGTAAAAAGTGAAATACGGCTTACTCCCAATGACATCAGGGACTTTGAAAAACCGCCCAAATGCCGTACCAGTAAATACCTTGATGATATGTGGAGATTATTTGATGAAGGCGCCCGGGCCGGAGGTGATTTATTGTCCATCGAAAGTATTGGAGGTAAAGACATTCATGATGAAGCCCTACTAATGTGCGATATCAAAAAAATGACCTATGCATTGACTGTATTGGGTGTTAGAGACATGAAAATGTTGTGGAAAAAAATTGTTTCCATTGCCAATAGTCAGAATAAAATCCCTGCCGGCGACACTGCTTGTGGATTTGCCAATACAGCTATGGTATTAGCTGAAAAAAAATACATCCCTAAAACAGTGGCTGCTATTGACAGGATATTATCTATTGTAAGGACTCTCGTAGCCATTGAGGAAGGTGCGAGGGGGCCAGACAAAGATTGTGGTTATGAAGGGGTATATCTGAAAGCCATCACCGGCACCCCCATTTCGATGGAAGGTAAAACAGCTGCTTGTGCGCATTTAAGCCCTGTTGGCAACATTGCATCAGCATGTGCCGACCTTTGGAGTAATGAGTCGGTGCAACATATTAAACTACTTGCCGGCAATGCACCACTTGTATATTACGAACAACTTGAATACGATGCCAGGCTCCTCAATGAAGCCATTAAACAAGGCGACAACAATTCATTGATACTCCAGAATATGTTGGTTGAATCGGATATTCATTATGATCCACAAGCACTTATCCTTTCCCCGGAAAATGTAATCCGCATAACAAGTGAAATCGTAAAAGGGAAAAATTACATTGATGCAGCGATAAAAGGTGCACTGGAAGGCATTAAAATCATTGAAGACGCCCATAATAACGGATCGCTCTTTTTATCAGATATGGAACCGATGTGGATTGATACTATAAGGGAACAACTCAATGACATTCCTCTTGATGAAAGCAAATTCACAGAACAAATGCTGCCGGAACTGGACACAGCCAAGTTCATCCCCTCCGAATACGGATTATAGTAATTGGTTGTCTCTTATGTAATACGCCCCCTGTCTCTTTGTCTACCTGTTGAATGATAAAACAACCCTGAAAATGAAGCTTTTACTTTACCTGTATTTTCAGGGTTGTTATTGCCCTCAAATGTATTCAAATCACTGTAGTACTTTACTGGTATATTTATCCGGACTTAGCGGTAATGTTAAACTAACAGGTTCCGGATTTTTTTCTTTAAATAGTTGTCCTCATATTTAAAATGGTAACACCTCCACAACGCCAATTGTCGTTGTACCCGCTATTCGAGCATAATAAACGTAATCTCTTTTTTGTTTTTACAAATATATTAAAAACAAGCACATAACAAAATTAAATTGAGCGTTTACAAATGGATTTTCAGGAGCAATGGAAAAATGCAGCACTGGTTATGAAACGAGTTGTTAGACGCGTAGCAGTTTTGGGTGTTGGGGCACAAGGCACAAGCGGATGCCAGTTGGAGTATATAGGAAATTGACCGGGATTTAGTTTAACTTGTCCCATTTTTCGGGAGAATTCTCGCTGGGTCTTCCAGATCGGTTAGATTCCTGTATATTGGGCACAGTAATTCTTATTAATCTGAATCAATATGTTTTAACAAATTCTGCTATCCCATTTGAAACGCTAAATTCCCAATATTTGTGATAAATACATCCTGCTGGACAATCTCCACTACCAATGCTAAATATAATAGTTGCCGAATCATCACCCCTTGATAATTCTATTGAGTTTCCATCCCCAACACAACCTTTGCTAAATTCAGCTATTTGTATAGATTCAATATCCGAAAATTCTTTTTCTATTGGAATCATATTATATTCATCGTCCGTGTATATTGTTAACCAAGGGAATCGAGGATAACTATATGATGTCTTAACGGAATCAAAATTATAGGTGTTTAATATATTATCTAATTCAGTTTCACCTGTTGGAAATTTATTATTAGCTAAGTTTTTAATTTCGGAAAGACCAGTATCTACTCTCAAACTTATAGAGTTAAAACTGTAGCAATAATACCCGTGTATATCGTAAATATCAAATACTGTATCTCTTTCAGGAGAATTAGAATTATATACAGCTTGAATGATCTCTAAAATCTTATTGATTTCATTATCATCAAGTATTGGGTTTGTGTAATTTGTATGGGTGCTATCTTGAAAAATCTCATGAAAATACAATTGTTTTGCGTCACCTGAGTAGTTTTCAATTATATATGAATCCAACTTTATATCGTTGTTATCGATTATTTTATCTTCTTTTTCACAATTAGACAGAAGTAGAGTAAAAACTATAAAAGGAAGTATTTTTTTCATATCATTAAGTTTTAAATTTTATAGTTATAACTTTTTGATGACGGAGCAATTGCTCCAGTTCTTTTTGGCTCTTTAAGAAACTCTTTTATAAATTTCATAAGAAATATTATTATTAAAAACGATTTTTAAAAGCCTCTTCCCAAAATACATCCACCGAATT
The DNA here is from genome assembly GCA_964549265.1 of uncultured Bacteroidales bacterium. Taxonomy (GTDB): domain Bacteria; phylum Bacteroidota; class Bacteroidia; order Bacteroidales; family JBBRXJ01; genus CAYMKE01. The sequence goes on from CAZJWE010000136.1 coordinate 3,383, forward strand.
CTCAACTTTAAATGTCTGGCTTAGAGATACAATCATATGTCCGACCGTATTTGCTATATAAATATAATGTTACGTCTGTAGTTTTTTACCCCACTCTGTAGCTCTTTCCAGTTCACCCTCTTTCAAAGGGCCTTCATGTCCGCTTACTATAAAACCCTCGGGTTCTGCAATACTCTCTGCCCCTTTCCGTCTTAATAAACGGTCTAAAGGCTTGGCTGCATATCCTCCTTTTTTAACTATAAATCTGAAAACTTTTGATTTTATAGCTTTCAAATCCATCCGGGTGTCAAAGGCGGCTACCTTTAATTCAGAGGTGGTCTCGTTGGGCAATAATTTTATAAAATTAATGATCCCGGTTGTTGCCCTGAACTTTTGAGTGGGTGCTCCTACAACCAATAATTCAACATCAGAAACAACGGCAGGTGATATTTCTGAAACTTTTACTACTTTTGCCCCATCAATACCTTTTCCTATTGCCTGGGCAACCTTCTCTGTATTACCATATACAGTATCATAAACAACAATTGCTTTACTCATATTAAATAATTTTATGTTTTTATTTATTGCAATATCGAAAAAAATATTTAATTATGCAATAACATCATATTATATTATGTTAAAAAAATATGAATAATCATATAAAACACATAGGATTAACAATATTAACAATGGTGTTTGTATTCAGTACATCAGGGATACACTTAACATTGCATCATTGCCATGATACGGGCCACTATTCACTCCATTTAATGAATCAGCATCCTGAATGCGACCATGACAAGCGTTGGCATGAGAAAGAAGAGAACGGAGCAGACCAACAAACATGCCCATCCAACAAAATAAATTTTAAATGCTGCTCAAATAAACATCAATATTTTGCAATAGAGAATAATTTCATTCATACTCCGCATCACACAGAATTAACCCCTTTAGTCTTTGACCTCTTTGAAGACATCTCCATCAATTCTATTCAAACAAATGTATCGCATCAATATAATGCTAAACAAAAACACCTACCTTATCACTTTTTAAGTTTACATATCAACAAACAATATTCCTGCCTTTTACTTTGATTGTATCCTTTTTCTAATTGTATTCCAGGCACATTATTTACAAATGACAATTATTAAAAAAGGATAAATCATGAAAACAATCATATTCATTTTAGCATGTGCGATTTCTATACAGTCCTTTTCGCAAAATAAACTTTTAAAAGGCACTGTTAAAACAATCGCTGAACATAAAAACGTAAACAGACACATTTCAGACTCAGGAGATCACAAAAAACATGCACACTTGGAGCCATTGCCCGGTGCAAGCATTTACTGGCTGGATACCCGCATAGGCACCTCAACTGACATGGAAGGAAACTTTACAATTCCCGTTCCTCAAAACGCCAAAAACAAGCTTGTAGTTAGTTTTATAGGGCATAAAAATGATACATTGGAAATAAAAAAAACAGATGAACCAATTGAAATCCAGCTATATACTGGGACAGAACTGAATGAGGTGGTGGTACGCGAAAGGACAAAAGGGGCATATCTTTCAAAAGCTGCCCCCCTCCAGATGGAGACGATCACATCAAGCGGTTTAAAAAGGCTTGCGTGCTGTAATCTGTCGGAAAGCTTTGAAAACAACGCCACAGTAGATGTCGGATACACCGATGCGGTATCAGGCGCCAAACAAATTAAAATGCTTGGCCTGGCAGGCGTTTACAGCCAGCTGCTATCCGAAAACATCCCATCCATTCGGGGCCTGGCTACCACATATGGGCTGAATTACATTCCCGGCTCATGGATGGAGTCCATCCAAATTTCCAAGGGGACAGCCTCTGTAATCAATGGTTATGAATCGGTAACCGGCCAAATCAATGTTGAATTAAAAAAACCGAAAGACAGTCCTCCCCTGTATCTGAATATATATGGGAATAATTTTGGAAAAGGAGAATTGAATATAAATACTTCGTTTGAAGTGAACGAAGATTGGAGTACAATGCTCATGGCACATGGGAGCATGTATAATAATACCATTGATTACAATAAGGATGGATTCATAGATATTCCTAAGAATGATCAGATCAACATATATAATCGATGGAACTATGTTGCGCACAATGGGAAAGGGCAGGTTGGCTTTAAAGTACTGGATGAAAACCGAACAGGCGGACAGAAAAAATATTTTACAGGAACTGAACAAGAAAAAAACCAGGCCTACTTTATTGACATCAATACCCGACACTACCAGGCTTATGCCAAAAGAGGATTTTTACTGGATGATCATGGTTCCAGCCTGGGCCTTAAGTTCAGTACCAGCTATTTTGATCAGAATACAACATTTGGGAACAATGCATACCACGGAACGCAAGAAAGTTTTTTTGTCACCGCTGTATATCAGGCAGAATTAGCTGAATCGCATACATTAACCTCCGGTGTTGGGTATCAATACGATCATTATAACGAGACATTCAACGATACTGTCTTTAAACGAACAGAAAGCGTCCCGGGTGTTTTCACTGAATACACCTTTTCTGTTCGCGACCATTTCAACTTTATTACAGGCGTCCGGTACGACTATAACAGCCATTATGGAAATCTGTTGACTCCCCGAATTCATTTTAAATGGAACGTAGACGATAATGCTGTAATCAGGGGGTCTGCCGGGCGGGGATTCCGGTCGCCCAACATTTTTGCCGAAAACTTAGGCATCCTGGCCAGCTCAAGAAACCTGATCTTTAAAGATGATTTTAATATTGAAGAAGCATGGAACTATGGATTAAATGCCGCATATGATTTTCATGTCTTTGGCCATTCACCAATGGTATTGAGTGTAGATTTTTACAGAACAACCTTTATAAATAAAGTGGTGGTGGATTTTGACCAGAATTTCAATGAGGTTCATTTTTATAATCTTTCCGGCAAATCATTTTCAAATAGTTTTCAGACCAGTCTGGATTTCGAGCCGGCCAGGCAATTGCAAATCACCCTGGCATACAGGTTAAACGATGTAAAAACAACATTTAACGGAGATTTAAAGGCCAAACCATTTGTCAAAAAACACAAAGGACTGGCTTCCATCTCATTTACAACCAAAGATGATCAATGGCAGTTTGATGCCACCAATCAATTTGCAGGAAGTAGCCGCCTGCCATATACAGGAGATAATCCTACAGAATATCAAAGAAAAGAATATTCACCGGCGCATTATATTCTTCATGCCCAAATCACAAGGAATATCAATAATTTTGAAATATATTTGGGGGGCGAAAACTTAACAGGTTTTAAACAAAATAATCCGATTATTGCTTTCGATGACCCCTTTGGCAGGTTTTTTGATAGTTCTTTTATATGGGGGCCCTTAGCTGGAAGGAAGATATATGCCGGAATAAGATATGAAATAAAGTAGAAAGGAGCATTTTATGAATTATATAAATGCATATTTGTCTGAATTGGCAAGTATTTTGAATGAGATGGCACCCTATTTATTATTAGGTTTTTTATTTGCCGGGATTCTTCATGTTTATTTTCCCAAAGAAAAAGTGCAACGATATCTTGGCAGAAAAAACATAGGTTCAGTTGTAAATGCTTCATTGTTTGGCATCCCTCTCCCACTCTGCTCATGTGGCGTAATTCCCACAGGTGTATCATTTTACAAAAATGGTTCTTCAAAAGGGTCTGCGGTGTCTTTTTTAATTTCTACACCTCAAACCGGGGTTGACAGTATTTTGGTTACCTATTCATTATTAGGCCTTCCGTTTGCCCTGATCAGACCCATCATTGCTTTGATAACAGGTATTTTTGGAGGGATCATGACCAATGTTGCAGACCATGCTGAAGTAAATGAAACTGCACGTGGCGGAAATGACACATGCACGGTTGAAACCAAAAAACGGAATAAATTTTCAAGCATGATGCGGTATGCATTTGTGGATTTTTTACAAGACATTCAAAAATGGCTTATCATAGGTATTTTGTTAGCTGCTTTGATTTCTGTGTTGGTGCCGGATAACTTTTTTGCCGAACAGGTTGACAGCACCTTTTTAGGGATGCTCATTATGTTGGTAGCAGCAGTGCCATTGTATGTTTGTGCCACAGCATCGGTGCCTATTGCAGCAGTTCTCATGCTAAAAGGACTTTCCCCGGGTGCTGCACTGGTATTTTTAATGGCGGGGCCTGCCACGAATATAGCTACAATGACGGTGTTGGGGAATGTTTTTGGGCGTAAAACGCTCATCACATATCTCCTTACCATCATTGGTGGTGCGCTTGTATTTGGATTCATCATCAACACCTTCATCCCCAGGGAATGGTTTATGGACGGACTACGGGAAGTGCATGGCCACACCCATTTATTGCCCATGTGGTTTAAGATTGCTTCCTCTATTATACTTGTTCTTTTGATACTAAACGGGGTTTACCAAAAATACAAAACCAAAATCAAACTTTCTGCAAAAAAAGACAAATCGTTTGCAAAACCTTTAAAAACAAAAGTCATGGATAAAAACATAATCATAATAAAAGGGATGACCTGCAATCATTGCAAAGCAAATGTCGAAAAAACATTGCAATCCCTCAAAGGAATCAATCATGCCGAAGCTAATATTTCTACAGGCGAAGTGCTCATTGACGGCGAAATAAATGAGCCTCAAATCGAAAAAGCCATTCATAGCATCGGGTATGAATATAAAGGTATGAAAAAAGGTGCTGAAAGGTGAAAGCTCAAAGCTGAAAGTTTGCTTAGTGCTAAATGATGAAATTTGGTTTTTTTAAAAAATAATCTCTATAATCTTTCACAGTTATTTTTCCTAATTTGGGAGTCATAATACCATTTCATATTAATCATGCCAAATATTTTAATATCCGGGGGGACAGGACTTATCGGGAACCATTTAAGCAACCGCTTGCAGAAAAAAGGATATGCAGTTTATATTTTAAGCAGGTTCGGTACAAATACAAACAAAAAAACATTCTCATGGAATCCGCAGCAACATAAAATAGACCCGGAAGCCGTTAAAACAGCTGACTATATCATTCATTTAGCAGGGGCAAATATAGGTGCTAAACGGTGGACACGAAAAAGAAAAAAAGAAATTATTGACAGCAGGATTCAAACAGCCCGTTTACTATTTCATTCCTGTGAAAAACAAGGGGTATTCCCTAAAGCATTCATTTCGGCATCAGGAACCGGTTATTATGGTATGCAGACGACTCAAAAAATATTCACGGAAACCGACCAGGCGGCGAATGATTTTTTAGGTAACACATGTAAGTTATGGGAACAAGCAGCAGATGTGTTTGAAAAAAAAGGGGTAAGGACAGCAAAAATCAGAACCGGACTTGTTTTATCAAACAAAGGCGGAGCACTTCCATTGCTGTCTAAAATAACCAAAGCAGGGCTTGGTGCAGTCATTGGCACAGGAAAACAATACATGCCCTGGATACATATCAATGACCTGTGCAATATATACATCAAGGCCATTGAAGACGAACAGATGAAAGGTTCTTATAATGCTGTTGCGCCGGAACATATTAAAAATAAACAATTCATGAAAACACTTTCACTGGCTATGAATAAATCATTATTTCCTCTTTCCATCCCCGGAATAATCATGAAATTATTGTATGGAAAAATGGCCGGAATCCTATTAGAAGGAAGCAGGGTCTCTTGTCTAAAAATTCAGGAACAAAACCATCAATTTTCTTATAAAAGCCTGCTGCAATCACTCATGGATTTTATTGAATCACAGGATTTTAAAAAGTAGCTATCTTTTTTTTTATTAGAGTCTGTCTCTTATGTATGTAACTACTTTTGAAACCTTTTGGCTCAATTCTAAGAAGTGGTTGATAAATATAACAAATTGGTTTTTCAGGAATCACTGAAAAATCCAAAATTCAAAGCTCAAAACTGTTGGTGCTGCATGATTAACCCAACAACTAAACACAACATCACAAATCCCTGACAAAAATATAGCACAAACTTTTGGGGGAAATCCCGTGCATGAGGCTCCGCAGCCGGGCACCCATCCGGTGAAGACAGCGTAAAAAAAT
>CAZJWE010000137.1:0-9162 GCA_964549265.1 uncultured Bacteroidales bacterium
TATGAAAAACTCTGAAAATTTTGATGCGAAGGAATTATTAGAAGTCCCCTTAAATTGGTTCTACCACGAATTTAATGGTAACTTGCAATTTATTTATGGGGGTTGGAAAAATAGTTTAAACAGTATTTTAGGTCCTGTAAAAATATTTAACCTCTAAAATAAGGGTAGTACCATTAAATTCTACCATTTATTTTTTTAAAATTACGTTTAAGTATCATTTTAGATTAATATGCAAAAAATTATCATCTAAAACAGACAAACTTTTGTAACTGATTTGTTTTGTTTTACAAGTATTTTTATCTTTGTTCCTTTTAAAAAACATAATATAAATATTTATTAACTGAAAACACGCACAATGAAAGGATTAAATATTATAGTGCTGGCAAAGCAAGTTCCTGACACCCATAATGTTGGGCAGCAGGCAATGAAAGAAGACGGCACTGTAAACAGAGCAGCACTCCCTGCCATTTTTAACCCGGAAGACCTCCAGGCATTGGAACAGGCATTATTATTAAAAGATAAGTATAAAGGGTCAACAGTAACGCTGCTCACCATGGGCCCCGGCAGAGCCGCTGAGATCATTCGCGAATCACTTTATAGAGGAGCCGACAAAGGATTTCTGATCACCGACAGAAAATTTGCAGGGTCTGATACATTGGCAACTTCCTATGCCCTTTCACTTGCCGTAGACAAATTAAAACCTTATGATATTATTCTTTCAGGAAGGCAGGCAATTGATGGAGACACAGCTCAGGTAGGACCACAAGTTGCCGAGAAATTAAAACTCCCACAGATCACATATGTAGAAGATATTTTATCAGTCACAGATAAAGAAGTAAAAGTAAAACGCCGGCTTGAAAACGGTACAGAAATCGCTACCTCTTCTAAACCTGTATTTTTAACGGTTCATGGATCAGCTTCCGGTTGCAGGCCGCGTAATGTAAAACGATTAATGAAGTACAAACACGCCACAACTGTTTCAGAGAGACAAAATGCTGATGAAGACTACATTCAAATGTACAACGAACGCCCATATCTGAACATTGAAGAATGGAGTGCTTCGGACTTAAAAGCTGATGAAAAGTATTTAGGGCTTTCAGGATCACCCACAAAAGTAAAAAAGATTGAAAGTGTTGTATTCAAAGCAAAAGAATCCAAAAAATTATCTGGAAAAGATCAGGAAATCAATGACCTTGTAAAAGAATTAATTGAAAATCATACCATTGGATAATTTGATTTGAATTTCGATAAGACATAGCGAATTCAATATGACCATTTAAAATTAAATTATAAACATATGAACCGAGCCATGACAAAAATTGTGACACACACGAGCATGATTATTAAGAAGCTACTTGGTTTGCTCAAAGTCAATAGGTTAAACTCATGGCGAGCTCCATATGACCTTTAAAAAATAAATAATAAACATATGAATAATATTTTTGTTTACTGTGAAATCAATGAAGGCAAAATTGCAGATGTTAGCCTTGAATTATTAACCAAAGGACGTTCTTTGGCCAATGAACTTAAATGCAGTCTTGAAGCAGTCCTTATTGGAGATAAACTTGACGGAAAAGAAAAAGAAATTTTTCCTCATGGAGTTGATGTGTTACACATAGCAGAAGATAAAACACTATCTCCGTATACTACACTACCTCATGCAAAAATTGTAAAAAAGATATTTGACAAAGAAAAACCTCAAATTGGATTATTTGGGGCCACATCAGTAGGAAGGGATCTGGCACCCCGTCTGGCATCTGCATTAAAATGCGGTTTAACAGCCGATTGTACTGAACTGGTCATTGGCGGCCATACCGATAACAAGACAAAAAAAGAATATACTAACCTTCTGTATCAAATCAGGCCTGCATTTGGAGGAAATATCATTGCCACTATCATTAATCCTGAAACACGTCCACAATTGGCCACAGTAAGAGAAGGTGTCATGAAAAAAGAAATCGTTTCACCTTCATATAAAGGAGAAATAAAAAAAGTAAATGCCTCAGAGTTTCTTGACAAAGAAGATTTTATTGTAAAAGTGATTGAACGCCACGTTGAAACCCAAAAAGTCAACATCAAAAATGCTCCGGTCATTATTTCCGGTGGATATGGCGTTGGTTCAAAGAGTAACTTTAACCTGTTATTTGATTTTGCTGAATTGCTTGGGGCAGAAGTTGGTGCATCAAGAGCAGCTGTAGATGCCGGTTTCGTTGATCACGAACGCCAGGTAGGCCAAACAGGTGTAACTGTCCGCCCAAAACTCTATATCGCTTGTGGCATCTCTGGACAGGTGCAACACAGAGCCGGAATGGCAGAGTCATCTATGATAATATCCATTAATAATGACGAACATGCCCCCATCAATGAAATTGCAGATTATGTTATCATTGGCGACATAAATGAAGTCATCCCCAAATTAATGAAATATTATCAACTTAACACCAAATAATCAATATCAATTTATTAAACTGAAATTAAAATGGCAAATCAATATACAGACAATAAAGACCTTAGCTTTCATTTACATCACCCGATGATGAAACGGATAGCTGAAATGAAAGAAGACAATTTTGCAGAAAAAGATGAATTTGATTATGCTCCTCGTGATCATGAAGACGCAATAGACAATTATGAAAAAACACTTGAAGTAATCGGTGAAATATGTGGCGAAATTATTGAACCCAATGCAGAAGGGGTTGATCAAGTGGGTCCCAAACTGGAAAACAATCAAGTTATTTATGCCCCCGGCACAAAAGAAAACCTTGATGCACTGATACAGGCTGACGTATATGGCATGTCATTGCCCCGGAAATACGGGGGGCTCAATTTTCCAATCGTACCCTATGTCATGGCCAATGAGATGGTATCAAGAGCTGATGGAGGCTTTGCAAATATCTGGGGCCTTCAGGATTGCGCTGAAACAATCCATGAATTTGGTGACGAAGATATTAAAAACGAATTTTTACCACAAATCAACAAAGGGGCAACAGCTTCTATGGATCTTACCGAACCCGATTCAGGTTCAGATCTCCAATCTGTACAACTTAAAGCTACCTATGATGAAAAATCCGGCAAATGGATACTAAATGGTGTAAAGCGGTTCATCACAAATGGCGATTCTGATATCGCTTTGGTTTTGGCTCGTTCAGAAGAAGGGACTCATGACGGAAGAGGTTTGTCTTTATATGTATATGACAAAAAAGACGGAGGATTGATCGTACGTAGAATCGAAAACAAAATGGGAATTAAAGGGTCCCCTACCTGTGAACTCGTATTTAAAGATGCCCCGGCCAAACTTGTTGGCTCACAACGGATGGGGTTGATTAAATATGTCATGTCGCTCATGAATTCAGCCCGGCTGGGAATTGCTGCACAAAGCGTAGGCATCTCCGAAGCAGCCTGGAGGGAAGCTGAAAAATATGCGAAAGAAAGGATTCAATTTGGAAAAACAATCATTGAATTTCCTGCTGTTTATGAAATGCTCAAGAACATGAAAGTCAAAACTCAGGCACAGCGTACCCTCATGTATGAAACTGCACGTTTTGTTGATATGTACAAAGCCTACTCGCATTTATCAGGAACACGTTCGTTAACACCAGAAGAGCGCAAAGAAATGAAATATTTCCAACGATTGGCAGATGTTTATACTCCACTTGTAAAACTAATCTCCAGTGAATATGTAAACCAAATCACCTATGATTCTTTACAAGTACATGGAGGTGCCGGATATATGAAAGATTTTCCTATTGAAAAAATGTACAGAGATGCCCGCATCACATCTATCTATGAAGGAACTTCTCAATTGCAAGTAGTCGCAGCAATCAGAGGTGTGAGCACCAATACTTTTTTGAATAAAATCAAAGAATACGAAGCAGAGAAGATACAACCTGAATATGAACATCTACACCGGTTGTTAAAACAAATGACAAAAGAATTTGAAACAAGAGTAAACGCAGTGCTTGAAGTAAAAGACAATGAATATTATGATTTTCATGCACGAAGGCTCGTTGAAATGGTAGGAAATATTATCATAGGTTACCTCTTAATATTCGACAGCCAGCGGGACTCAATATACAAACAATCGGCAGAAATTTTCACCAAAAAAGCATATGCAGAAAATAAAGAAAAAGCTGCTTATATTGACAGCACAGAGCTCAATGATATTGGGATGTACAGGCAATAGATTAGTTGGTATTACACCGTGATAAATCAACCTCGCAGCAGGATAACATGATCAATGCATTTAAATTCTTTTTTGAGAAGGTGCATAATTCAGAAATATCTGACCAAAGCTTTATCAGGCCGCGAAAAGGATTTTATTTGCCTGATTATAGTCATAAACAACATGTCGTTGTAGACGTGTTTGTAGTTATTTTTGGACAAGACAACGAAACATTAACGAAACAAATATATGAATAAACGTAAATTAACGAAGGCAATAAAAAGAATTACAAATTTACCTAAAGGGAAATATCTGTTTTTATATACCACAAATAAGATTAAGCATTTCTATTTAAAAGCTATAAAATCGACAAAAGTAGCTTACCCATCAACGATTATGCTCGAATTAACCAATTACTGTAACCTTGCATGTACTACTTGCCCACGAGAGTATCGTTATGGAAAAGAAATGGATAAAGGATATATGAGTTTAGAGTCAGCTAAAAAAATAATTGATGAAGTATGGCCTTATCTTGATTCTATTGGTTTAACGGGTATGGGAGAAACATTTCTGTATAAAGAGATTAATGAAATTGTAAATTACATCAAGAAAAAAAACAATGGAATAATTATATCCGTGTCCACAAATGCCGTTTTACCAAACTTTATTGAGAAAGTTACTGATTTAATTGGAAAGATTGACACAATACAAGTATCCATTGATGGGCTTGATGATATTTACGAAAATATACGTAAAAAATCTGATTTTAAAATTTTGGACAAAAATCTGCGAACCCTTTCAAAACTAGCTAAAAATACTGGCACAGACATTATGCTTAATATGGTTGTTACCAAGGAAAACTATAAACACATGCCATTGCTAATAAAATATGCAGAAGAGATAGAAGTTAAATACATGGATTTTACATTGTTTAATCTTGCTTCGGTTACCGACATAGAACAATCGTATTATGCCTTCTACCAATCGGTCGAATTTCAAAAAATAATCGAAGAACTTGAAGAAACAATAAAAAACACTCCTGAAGTTTTAGTTACCGAGAGAAACTTCAAAACAGATAATAGTTTTCAAAAATGCCCATTTCCCTGGACTCATTTTTATATCAGTTGGGATGGCTTTGTTCCACCATGTTGTGCAAAACCTTTTCCAAAGGAGCTACATTTTGGAAATGTATTTAATTCTAAAGTAATAGACATTCTAAATTCTAACTGTTATAGAGAATTCAGAACACTATGGTTTAAAAATATTACTCCAAAATTTTGCGACAAATGCCATTTTATCGATATTGAACCAATAAAAACAACTGCTGACTTGTAAACGTAATCGCCGGGTGCCGTGGTTTTCAGGCGGACTGATGTTCTATTTTGGCTTCACTGCATCCTGATACTGATACGCTTTGAAAGCGGCGACTACGTTTACCGGCGAACGTTTTGGATTGCTTATGTAAAATGACATAAAATGAAACATGTAGTTAAAATAATATTGATTGTATTTGTGCTGTTCACTTCTAATAAATCTGGACATGGACAAGATACGTTAGATGTCAAAGTGTATCCAAATCCTTTCATTTCCACAGCATTTCTTGAAATTGATGTGCCATATACAGATACACTGGATTATGAGATACTAAATACGATTGGAACAACGATTCACTCGCATTCTGACACTATCGTTGACCAAGGTGTGTTGAATTTTGAAATCGGTCAGCATATTTTTAATGATGGAGTTTATTTTGTAAGAGTAAATTTTGACACGTCAGAGGTGATTTTAAAAATTATAAAAATCTCTTCTACTCACTTGACAACTATTGAAACCAGTTCTGAAAATATGGTATGGCCGAATCCTTTTGAAAATGTATTAAACATTGAAACTTTAGCACAATTTGAAAGCTGCCAGTTGATAAATATGAAAGGTGAAGTAGTATTGAGAACTCATGAATCTAAACTTGACACAGAATCTTTGACAAGTGGACTCTATTTGATTATCATCCAAACAGATAGATCAAGGCACGAGTTTAAAGTCATAAAAAAATGACACATTTCTATTTTTTTTATGTTAAAACAAACACTATTGCTTTTTTAACATGTTTAAAAACTTATCAGAAAAACCTTTATCAGGAGTATCTGCAGGTGACATGGATATCTTACCTGATGGGCCTATTAGAAAATAAGAAGGATATGCCTTCACATTATATTTTTTTAAGACAGATTTATCCGCACCCATATATAAAAAGACCCCTTCATTTGAGGTGTTCTCAAGGTATAATTTCATGGATTCAAAAGAAGATGCATCAATAATGCTTATGATCTGTAAATCTTTACCAAAAGTATCTAATAAATCGTCAAAAAGGGTGAAATGAAGCTGACATTCATAACTCTGAATGGAACAAAAATTTAAATAGACATATTGTCCCCTGAAATTTTTTAAATCAATTAAATGACTGTCTTTATCAGGTAGTTTAAAGCCGGGTGCTTCATGGCCAATGATCATGGCATTTACTTCATTCTTTATTTCCTCTGCCATATTTTTATGTAGATCAATAGATGTATTATTATACAACGAATCAAGTAACCTGAACAAACATTGGTTAGAAAACCGTTGGTTATAAAAGCCGTCATATAAATTTTTCAGGATTACCATTTCTTTTAATGGTTCATTTTTTGCCAAAACCGGATGAACATTTAAACATGTTGATAGTTTGCTATAACTGGTATCCTGGTTGATAATATGTGGAATGTCAGCAGAATGTCCTTCACAATCAGAATGGTCTAAAAAATAACGATAAAAAATACTATTAAACAATGTTATGTAAGGTGGTACATGGTATAAAACCTCTCCGGGAAAATATTCTTTAATGATTTTGCTTTCATTATATTTTAAAGCAGTATGTTTCAATTTGGCATACTTATAGGTCTTATATTGATTAAAAAACGAATCGTCAACTCGATCAAATTTCGCTTCCAACACACTGATTACCGAATCAACTTCATGAATTTTAATATTTTGATATATTGTTCTCCTTGCATACATATCATAATATGCATCGTAGGCATTGTTAAACCTTGCTATCACATTATTCAATTCCAATGTTGAAGGAACCGGCGTTTGCGTTTCTAAATGAACAGATTTAATCACCTCAATATGGTATTCTTTCTCTTCGAAATGAGGATCCAGTTTTTCTGCTTTCGATTTTTCAACTTTCTCTGGAAGATGAATTTCATATTTATGCCCAGGGATTACAAAAAGATATGCCTGGTAAATCCCCAGAGATGAAAATAGTTTATGTGTTTTGTCAATATTAAACGTAACATGGAAATGACCTGCAGAATCTACTTTTGCAGTAGAAACTTGAATCTTGTTTTGTAATACCGGGTTATTATCACGGTAAAAAATTAACTCTTCTCCCTGATAAGAAGGGGCATTTCCATGAATAATGACTTCACCGGCTTTTAAAAAAAGTCCTGCCCCAAAGAAGAAACCATTCATCAGTAAAAAAGATAAAAACTTTATCATCATTTTGACAATTCAATTTTTTTTATTGCCTCATAAATAGAAGGAGGTATAAATTTGCTGATGTCACCACCATTCATATAAATGTTTTTAATAATGGTAGAATTGACAGGAGTATGCTCGGGCAATGTGAGCAAAAAGATCGTGTCAATATCAGGATATAGTGTTTTATTATTTTGCGCAACAGCTCTTTCATACTCAAAATCAGACGCTGTACGGATGCCTCTTAACAAATATTTTGCGCCCATTTTTTTGCAATAATCCACTGTCAGGCCTTCAAATGTTTCTACACTTATTTTATCTATATGCTGAAATAAATGAATAATCCAACTCAATCTCTCTTCAATTGGGAAAAGTGCTTTTTTTTCAGGATTCACACCAATGGCAATGATAATCTCATCGAATAAATCCACTGCTCTGTTTACAAGGGATTCATGTCCTATTGTAAAAGGGTCGAAAGTGCCGGGAAATACTGCTTTTCTTGTCATTTTGATATAAAATTAAAATCAATTCAGAACATATTATCTCTTCAAAGGTAATAACCTTGATGTATATATAAAAATTTTAATTTAATAAATAAATCTTCATTTTTTTTCATTCCTTTGTATTTATTTTTATTTATACAAAATAATTACATATAAATGAAGAAGAAAACAGTATCAGTTTATGGGTATGGAAGATTTGGCCAATTGTGGGCCAATATTTTGGCTGAAGATCATCATGTAAAAGTATATTCCAGAAGAGGCCTGACAACAAATGATGTACCTGAAAATATCGAAATTGCAGACAATGAAAGCATTTTTGATTGTGATGCTATTTTTTTCTGCATTGCCATATCAGCATTTGAACGTTTTTTGTCAGAAAACCAACACCTGTTCAAACCTGATGTAACCTATTTTGACACCTGTTCAGTAAAAGTGTACCCTGTGCAATGGATGAAAAAATATCTTCCTGATGATGCTGAAATCATTGCCACCCATCCAATGTTTGGCCCGGACTCATATCCGGATTCAAATGAAAAATTACCAATTGTTATGTCAAATATAAAAACAAACAATGATCACTTTTCTCAATGGAAACAATATTTTTCTACCAAAAAAATGAGAGTCGAAGAAATGTCACCTGATGAACATGATAAAATGGTTGCATATTCTCAGGGAATAACGCATTATGTTGGAAGAGTCTTGGCAGATATAAACCTTAAACAATCCAGTATTAGTACATTAGGATATACTAAGTTACTCGAAATTATAGAACAAACCTGCAACGACACCTGGCAGCTTTTTACAGACCTCCAACGATTCAACCCTTATACCCACAATATGAGAAAAGACCTGAATGAATCTCATAATAAAATATACCAGTATTTAAAATTCAATGGGGAAAAATAATGTGGATGCATTCTGTTTGTATCTTGTTAGTGTTTGTTCCATCATGTCCGCTAACTTCGTTACGCTTGCCCCAAAATTGCT
>CAZJWE010000138.1:0-9108 GCA_964549265.1 uncultured Bacteroidales bacterium
GATTCATGATATATGCATATTGAATGTACCAAGTATTTATTTCAATTTTGCATAAAAGTAAGATTTTAATACTTATTATCCTACATTGATTTGATAAAAAAAAGAGGCAGCAATAGTGCTGCCTCTTTTTTACTTCCTATTATAAAACAATTAATGTAACTTTTCTATTTTTCCTGTTATTATTTTATCTTGTGTTTGTATCATGATAACATATATACCGCCAGGCAACGATGAAAGGTCAATTTTATGTAAACTGCTGATATTTGACTTTTCAATAAGCACATTGCCTATTAAATTAACTATTTTTAAGCTTGCAATGTTATCTATTTTTTTGTTTAAATAGACAGCGTCTTTTGCAGGTACAGGGTAAAATAATTGCTTATTTAGCGTTAATTCCTCTGTTCCTACAGCTTCTCCTGTACCTGTTACATTTTGATATATAGTATCGGCGCCGGTAGAAACATGTACAATGCTATCATCATATGTTTCTGCTGCTAAAGGATGAAATCTGACATAGATATCCGTAGCAGGAACACTACCTCCGGTTTGAACCAGTTCAATGAAGCTTGTAAATCCGGTTCCGGAAGTTTCGGAGATTTCAAAACCTTCAGTGGCAGAGATTTCAATATTGCCTACCAGTCCGTTGCCGGATATGGAATAACTGCGTTCTTCGGATATATTGCCAACCAATACATTGCCAAAATTACCATCGAACATGAAGGCGCCAAATGATATCTCCGGAATTACGCCATCGCCGGATAAAGCTATCAATTCATCTTCCATAATCCCTGGTGAAGTGTTTGTAATATTGGTTGAATAGTTTTGCTCTTTTTCCGGACTAAATTTTACATAAATAGTTGTGGTTGAAACAGTACCCTCGCCATTAGGAATAAGGTTAATGTCATTCACATAAGTTCCGGTTTCTGATTCAGCAATTTTGAATCCGGTGGATACAGGAACGGTAATAGTAATATCATCTGTTAAATTTTCACCTTCTACCGTATATGTCAATATGCTTGCGCTATCCACAATTACATTGCCAAAAGCAAGCTCCGAAACAGATGTGTTGATAAGCGGATCGCCCGGAACAGTTCCGGTTCCTGATAAATCAACCGTGTCATTTGTTGCCCCGGTGGAGGTGTGGACACAGTAAATAAGATTATTGCCCTTATCTGTTGGTTTGTATTTGACATATATTGTAGCTGGTCCGGCAGAACCGCCGATTTCTGGTAACACTATATTATTCCCATAATTAACCTGATCGTCAGATATTGTAAAATCCCCGGAAAGTATAGAGATATCAATATCGCCTTTCAAATACTCCCCTTCAACAGTATAGCTCAATTCAGCGGAATCGCCTATTTCTACATTTCCAAATTCAAGTAAATCAAGCGAGGTAACAATGGTTGGTTCAACCCCTGTTCCGGTTACGTCAATATATACTGACGAATCGGGGCTGATGATATTCCGCACGCTGTCTATATATTGGATTGGGTTGGTTGGTTTGAACTGGACATACACATCAGCGTCTACTTCTCTATCAGTTACGGTAAGCCGGATTGTGTTATCATAGCCCGAACCGCTGGTTTCGGATACCTTGAAACCATTAAACACATCAATCCTCATGTCTCCATGCAAATATGACCCTGTTACATGATAGGACAACTCAGCGGAATCTCCGACATGCACTTCGCCAAAGCCAATAGAGTCTGGGCTAAATGCAATTGTTGGCACAGGCCACTCATTTGGTTCCCCGGGAGTAGGGGGCAGGGTTGTGTAATTTCTTGTATTATATCTTCCACCAGCTCCGTTGGGGATACGCTGCATAGATTCTGTCTCGCTGGCATCGTATTCATTTTCATTAACCTGGCCGCCATCCAACAAAAGTTGCAATAAACCAGCATCGTCGTCGTCATCAGTATCATATACCAGCGCATCAATCAATGAATCATTGACTGTAACAGGCGTCTCATCGTAAGTATTGGCAATACCTTTATGTAATGCAACAGCATCAGCGCCTTGTTGTAGGCCATTCGTGGTAAAGCTTCTTAAGTTAACATTTGGCACATTGCTGCTTCCGATAACAAAATAACCGTTGGCATCTGTTTCATAGCCTTCGAGTTCAATGGCATCATAACTTACGTCGTCATTTCCGTTATATAACACAACAACCAATTCATCCAATGGAGTATTGCCTGAGCCACCATCATATATTTCAATAAATTCGGCATTGTCTGTACCAGTTTGGTCAACATCCACTTCGTTGATAATAATGCCGGAAGGAATTGTTCTGTATTCGTAGGCGCCGATATCAGGACTCTGCAGAGTAGTTCCTGTATTAGGCCTTGAAAAACCGCGTTGATCGGTTATTGGAACATTTAAATCAGTATGTTCATGCGCGCCCTTATTTTCAGCGATGCTATTTTCATTGATGGCCATAGTGGTCGTTGGCCCGCCATTATCTGCCAACGGGCCTAATTCCGGGTCGCCTTCAATATCGTCGCTGGACCATCCGTCGCTTCCGGTATTGTCTATTAAAATATTAAAACCTTCAGAATTCACCCAACCATAGCATTCGGAGCCGACACCCATGGTACCATGATCACCAGTAGCGCCATCTTCACCACTACCTCCCAAATCGCCATCTCTTCCACCGGATCCACCAGGATAACCACTAATATCTAAAGGGTTAACAAGTCTATTGCCGGCAATTATATTGTTCAATAATATAGTTAAGCCGGAAGGTTCTGCGACATCTGTATAAATACCGCCACCATTTCCAACAACTATACCATGGGCGCCATCACCGCCATCGCCTCCTGGTCCTGGCTGGCCGTCTCCACTAGGGCCTGTGCCGTAAGCGCCGCCATTTCCGCCATTGCCTGCTACAGGAGCTGTAACCAGTATGCTATTACCATTTATATTTTCAGCTAAGGTGTTGTTAACCATTGTTATATGCCAGGTTAAAGGAGCGCTGATATCTACTGCAATAGCTCCGCCACTGCCGGAATTTCCGGGCCATCCGGCATTGCCGCCATGTCCGCCGCTACCGCCGTTGCCGCCAAAACCTGATTTGGTATCATATCCAACACCACCAAGGCCTCCATTGCCTGCAGCCAAACCGGGTATTCCCATATCGCCGGCTGTATTGCCATAAAAAGTAGAATTTGTTATGAGAACAGTATCGTTAATTACAAAAATAGCGCCTCCGTTACCGCCATTACCGCCATTCCCGGCAGCGCCTCCATTGCCTCCGCCCACTCCGTTAGGAGATGTTTCATCGCCATCAGCGCCATCAGCGCCGGCTCCGCCATTGGCGCCCAATCCTCCGGCGCCTGCTATATTGCCTTCGAAGGTGCAGTTCTCTATAACCAGCTTGCCTTCAGAAACAATAGCGCCTCCGCTACCACCGTTGCCGCCGTTGCCACCGTTTTCGCCATCTTCACCGGAAGTGCTTCCATCTTTTCCTGCTACGCCTGCTCCTCCAAAACCCGCGTAGTTATCTTTAAAGATACAATTGATTACTGTTAGCTGGGTGCCGGCATTATAAATAGCACCACCGCTTTCACCATCAGCGCCATCTTCTCCGGCAGCGCTTCCATCATTTCCTTTCATGGCTCCTCCATGTGTAATGGTAAGGTTTTTAATGGTTACGGTTTTACTGCTCGAAATATAAAAAATTCTACCCTGTGGATTCGTAGAGTCGGTAGTCCCACCATCTATTGTGTTTTCAAATGGACCGTCTTTTCCTTCAATGGTAACAGATTTGTTAACAATAATACCGCTTTCGGTGTGAGATGGGTCCATCATAAGAATTACATCACCATCTATTGCATCTACAAGGGCATCATTAACAGTTGAATATGTCATCCCACTGCCAACAGGCAACTTATTTGCAAGGACGCCAATCTGCGTTAGCAATAATGATACAAAGAATAAAGTACGTATTGTTTTCATAATAAAAAGTGTTTATTGGTTTAAAAAATTTATTTTTTTATCATTTTTACAACATATTTTGTTTCATTGTTATAAATTTTTAAAATATACATGCCTGGCTTATAATTATTTGATAATTCAACCTGGCCTTTTTTGTTTAATTTGCTTTTCATCAGTAAACGGCCTGTTATGCTTTGTAGTTCAATATGAAAAGCCTTATCCATTCTGTTGGATATTACTATATGATCATCAAAAGGGTTTGGATAAACCCGGATGCCATTTTCTGCCAGGTATTCTATGCTGACATACTCGTCAACAGTCAGGTCAAATGAACAGCTATCATGGTTTCCGGAGACATCAATGATGTGCCATGTAATGGTGTGCGTACCTGTGCCAAAAGTTGTTCCTTGCAATGAGCCGGTAAAATTAATGTCATTATATATGGTGTCAATTTCACAGTTATCGTCTATATCAACCGGGTCAAACATAGTACCTGGGACGGTATAGTTATCAGATGCATCTGCATCAACGGAAGTATCCACTTGACATACAAAAGTTGGTTTTACATTTTCTAAACCAATTTGCACGGTATCGGAAAAGATAAAATCCATACCATTTATAACCTTACATCTGTAATAATATTGACTATGATCCGCTGATGTAATCACCTGTAAAGAATCATTATTTACACCATTAAAAGTGTTGCTTTCAGGAATATTGATAAAAGGCTCGGCTAATCCGGAAGCGTATTGCCATTGTATGCTGTCGAAACAATCGCCGGCTATGGTTAATAAAACAGTATCCTGTCCGCATAAGCCGGTAAATACCGTAGGTTGCTCTGTTAAACAAGGCGTTACCGAAGCAAATCTATACAAAACACCTGTATTATTTCCGGCGTCATCATCGCCCTTAGCTCCTGCAAGGATATCATCTCCATCAAACACAACTGGGGCGCCAAAATAATCAAGCTGGCTTATTTCAACCGGGGTAAATGAGGCATATTCGTTCCACACATCATTATTCAACTCGTATACATAAGCCCGGCCATTGTATGTTTTATATTCGGAGCTATAACCAGCGCCAATAACAAGCTGATCATTTTGCATGTCAACCGCGTAACCGAACGCGCTTTTTGTATTGCTCTTTATCTTTTGGGTTTCGATGGTGTCCTGCCATTCTGTATCCGGTTTTTTATACAGATATACAGCTCCCGAATCGTTTTGCTTGTAAGCTCCAACAGCAATCCAATCCCCATCTATAGATACAGCCTGGCCAAATTTACTGCCATTATCATAGTCCGAAGCCCTGATGAAAGCTATTTCTTGCATATCGAATCCGGATGATTTACAGACAACAGCGATTCCATGTCCTGATGGCCCGGTACCTTTAAACTGCGAAGCACCAATATTATACTCAGGAGCTCCAATTACTGCATAATCGCCATCAATACACACCGAACTGCCATACAAAGCACCTGCTTTAGGTTCGGGTGAGTAGAGCGTGTTTTTGTAAGATATCTGTTCATTATACAAATTAAATACGTGTAAACAACCGGCATTACTGCCTTTATCATCGTTTCCATGGGCGCCGACTAACAAATGATTATCCGAACATGCGATGCTACTGCCAAAAAATTCATATAAATCAGGTTGCATAGATATTATGGAATCTGTCATTTGCCAGTTACCATTTACATTTTCCAATACATACACCTTCCCGGTTTTATCTACGCCAATCTTTGCTTTGGGGTCGCCTACAAAAGCCTTATTATCGTGAATGCACACGGAATTGCCAAAAGTTGTGCTTCCCGGTTTTTCTATCATGGTAATTTCCTGCCAATCCTGCCCTTGTTTTTCAAAAATATAGACATATCCGTTTCCTTCATTAATAAGATTTTTACTACCCACGATCATGTAATTGCTGTCAATATCAACAGAATATCCGAACATTCCGTTTTCGAAAGCATTCGAGGCAATGATCTCTTGTTTTTCTTCATATTTTGGCATCATGATAGAATCATGTAATATTACGCGTTGAACCTGGCTGGATGTATTGCCATAGGGGTCTTCATAATTCCAGGTGATTGAATATTCGCCTTGTCCGGAATAAGAAAGCGGACTGGTGGTAGTTCCGGTTATTTCTTCATTACAACTGGTTGCTGTAGGTATTTTTGTGATGGTAGCACACGTGTTGCCTAAAACAGGAGAGAGCGTGTCGCCATCGGGGATGGGAGGGATGTTGTCAATAATGATATGCACGGTATCGCTGTACACTTCGCCGGCGTTGTTCTTAATCCTGCACCTGAATAATTTGTTTTCATGGCTGGCCGGTTGAAAAATCATAAGTGTATCATCAGTGGCGCCTGAGAAATCAGCATCATCTTTCAGGTCGGAAAACACTGCTCCCCCATCTATACTAGCCTGCCAGTGAATGCTGTCAGCATTTATGGACTCAACAGTGAACAATACAGAGTCAGCATTGCAGATATTTATGAGGCTGAATGGCTGACGTGTAATCTCGGGCAACCCCGGTTCAAAAATATATACGGCACCTGCGCCTGCACCATTATCATCTACACCCGGCGCTCCAACAATGAATTGATTTCCTGAAAATGCCACGGATTGGCCGAAATAATCATGTTGCAAAGGATCGGAAGCCATCAGTATGGTATCCTGGTTCCTGGCAGTCCATCCTCCTTCAGGCATAGTAAAGATGTAAACACCCCCGGCAAAAGATTCAGTACCGGCATCACGTTTGTAAGCACCTGCCAGGATTACATCTTTATCCATATCCAGTGCATCCCCAAGATTTTCTCCAACATCAGCATCATTATTTGTTAGTTTAGCTGTTTCCGTGCTGTTTATCCAGCCCCCGCCGGGTTTCCGGAAAAGGTAAATCATGCCGGCTCCCGAGGCCACCTCGCCTTCTCCTGGGGCGCCAATCACTGCTATAGTGTCTGTTACATCAACGGCGGTGCCAAAATAATCTGATGAATTGGGATTGGAAGCTGTTAATTTAGCTGTTTCTATCATGTCAGCCCAACCGGTACCGGGCATTTCAAAAATGTAAGCAGAGCCGGCATCCGGGCCGCCATCATCATCTTTATAAGCTCCAACAAGGGCAGTGTTTTGGGAAATGGCAACAGAATGGCCAAAAATATCTCCGGAGGCGCCGTCAGAGGCGGTTAATTTTGCCAATTGATTCCATGTGCCACCCGTATTTTTAAAAATATAGGCTGAGCCATTGTTATCGCGTTCGCAGCCAACAATCACCAAACTATCATCGGGGAAGTAATCCAGGTCTTTCCCGAAGTCAACCCAGTTTGTTCCGTCAGACGCGAATAATTTGCCTGTTTCAGTAGATGTTTCCCACCCGTTTGCTGGTTTTTCAAAATAATAAACAGCCCCACTGTAATCGGTGTTACCACTCGCATTTTTTGCACCAATCAATATCAGGTTCCCGTGTATCGCAACAGCACTGCCGAAAGAATGAGATATTTCCGCGTCAGAGGCGGTTAAAATAGCAAGTGTATCCCATCCGCCGGGATTTTTTCCCAACACGTGCACGCGGCCAGTATTAAAATAATACCCGGGTGATCCTACTACAGCAAAGTCCCCGTCAATATCAACCGTGGCACCAAATTGATCTTCTCCATTATTCAGTATATTGTAATAGGGCAGTTTTTTTACTGTTTCGCTCACCACGGTTTCAGAACTCCAATCATCTGCCGGTTTATGAAAAAAATAAACCGCGCCCGCGTTATACGCTACATCATCTACTCCATGAGCACTAACCAATGCAGCAGTATCAGAGATGCTGACACTTTCACTATAATTGTCACCTCCCATGGGATCAGATTGAGTAAGTTTTACTTCTTCATTGCTTGCATCGCCCCAGCCTGTAGCGGGTTTTTTAAACGTGTACGCTGCTTTGCCGCCAACAATAACCCAGTCGTTACAAATATCTACTGTACTTCCAAAATTATGATTGGAGAAGTTTCCTGAAGGGGCTAATTTCGCTATTTCTGCAGTGCCACTGGTCCATCCCCCGGTTGGTTTTTCAAAAATGTATGCTGAACCCCGGTTGGATGCACTGTCATCATCATACATTGCCCCCACAACAGCTACATCGCCTGAAATACTCACGGATGCACCTAAATTGTCACCTTCTGCACCATCGGAAGCCAGGAGAACTGATGTCTGAGTTGTGTCAACCCAACCGGAAGCCGGCCTGACAAAGATGCATGCTGCTCCACTGTTATCACCTGATATATCCTCCTGGTATACCCCAACAATAGCTGTTTCGCCTGAAATGCCGACATCGTAGCCAAATTGATCTCCGGCATTTCCATTAGAATATGTTAATTTGGCAGTCTGATTCATGTCTAACCAGCCACTTACCGGTTTTTCAAAAATATATGCTGAACCGCTCAGGCTTCCGTCGTCGTCATCAGCATAGGCACCGGCGATGACAACATCGCCTGATACATCAACAGAAAAGCCAAGATAGTCGGATGAAGCCGCATCAGAAGCTGTTAGGATGGCTGTTTCGGTTGCATTTTCCCATCCTGTGACCGGCTTTTCGAAGAGATATACTGCTCCTTTGCTGTTATCCCTCAAATGGGCACCTACAACAGCGTGGTTTCCTGAAATACCCACTGAAGCGCCGAATACATCAGAAGGCATGCCATCAGAAGCTTTTAAGACAGCAAGGGTATCCCAGTCTGATCCATTCATTTTTAGAATATAGGCAACACCTGTCCGCGATTTAAAGCCTTTCGCACCAACAATGGCATATTGCCCGTCTATGTCAACACTACTTCCGTAATTGTAATTATTATAGTTCTCATAAGCCGGTTGCGGCAAAAGTTTTTGTTGTTCAATCCAGCCTTGCGCATGGACTTGAAATATACTAACAATGAGCATCAACAAAAAAGGAATCGTTTTTTTCATAGTGGTTTTGTTTTAAAGTTACTTTGAAATAATTATATTAATCGTTATTTATTTATGTGACACCTCTATTAATCAGATTTTTAAATTAGGTATCAAAAATATGGAAAGCAGGTTTAAAAAACAATAGCCATTGATGGCTATTATAAAAATAAACTTTGTAATCAGTTAATTTTTAGGTTTATAATTATTAATGTCCGATAAAAATAAATTGATGAAATAA
>CAZJWE010000139.1:0-9100 GCA_964549265.1 uncultured Bacteroidales bacterium
GATTTCCTTGTTACCGGAGATGATGACTTATTAGTACTAAAGAGAATAAAAAACACAAAAATTATCACCTTTAAAGAATTAATAAAACATCTGGAGAGATAAAATATTATACACGCCCCAACTAAGAGCGGAATAAATAGCGTGGTGTAATATTCTTCCACAAAGCACGACAGCTTGTCCACGCTATTGATTTTGCCCTGTTGTTGGACGATACCCGGTTAAATAGCTACAGTGATTTGAATACTTTTACGCGGCTTATTTCATTCATTTTAGGGCAATATATTCTCATCACTGCAAAAAAAAGCTGTAAAACCCGGATCATGCCGGACAGTCATTCTGGAGGATGCTCCCGAAAATCCATTTGAAACCGCTTAATTTAATTTTGTTATGTGCTTGTTTTTTATATATTTGTATAAACTAACAAAGATATTATGTTTATTTATGCCTATATGGCGTGTATGAGGACAATTGGTGTTGTGGACTGTGTTGTGCCCAATTAAAGTGCTGCTTTTTAGAGGGAGTGCAAACTTGAAATGTCTATAAAAATTAAAACGATGAATAAAAAACTTACATTGATTGGATTGGCAATTTGCCTATTTACTTTTTCATTCGGACAAACTGAGAAAGAAATAAAATCGGAGATTAAAAAAGTAACTGTTTTCACAAAGGGAGCTCAAATTGAAAGAGAAGCGTCAATCTTTTTGCAACAAGGTCAAATGATTTTAAAATTGACTGGATTATCACCGTATATAAAAAAGGAAAGCATACGAGTTGATGGAGATGGTTCATACACTATCTTGACAGTTCAACACCAAAATGATTATTTAAATGAATTGAATAAAAGTAAAGAAATTGAGATTCTGAAAAATAAAATTGAGGAATTACAACTGAAAATTGAGGATGAAGAAACTTGGATAAAGATAATCAAGGACAAATTAGATTTTTTATATTCTAACAAAAGTATAGCTGGTAAAGAAAAAAGTATTAACCCTGAGACTTTTAAATCTTTAAACACAATTTATGGAGATAATATTGAGACCTTAAACCTCGATTTGCTAAAACGTCAAAGAAAAATTATTGACGTTAAAAAAGAGTCGGATAAACTAAATAACCAATTGACTTCGCTAAATAATAAATCAGACCTACCATCTGGGACGGTATTAGTTACCATTGAATCTAAGCATACAAAAACTTCAAAAATCTCATTTAATTATTTAGTTGATAATGCAGCGTGGTATCCCTCCTATGATATTAGATTTTTAGGGCTTGATAAGCCATTAAATATTACTTACAAAGCAAATGTCAGACAAAATACAGGTATAGATTGGAATGATGTTAACCTTGTCCTTTCAACTGCTAAAACAAACATCTCTGCCAAAATTCCCTCATTAACGCCTTTCTATCTTCAGTTTCATTATCCTGAGATAGCTAATGCTCTTCAAGGGAGAGCAGCAGGAGTACAAATCTCCGAAAGCTCTGGTGCTTCTGGAGCCGATTCGGAAATAAGAATTAGAGGAATAAGTTCAATTAATGGTAACTCAAATCCTTTATATGTTGTTGATGGAATTCCTCAAAATGATATTTCCTCACTAAATCCTAATGAAATTCAAAATATTGAGGTGCTGAAGGACGCATCTGCATCTGCAATTTATGGTTCTCGGGGAGCAAACGGAGTTGTATTAGTTACCACAAAATCGGGTAATGATAAATCTTCTGTTCCATTGACAATTACTTCTAAAAGAGAGACTTCTAATGAGTACATAGTTGATGCTTCACAAACAATCATTTCAAATAATAAAACAACGACTGTAAGTTTTAGAGAATCAAATCTAAAAGCTGACTTCGAACATCAATCTGTACCTAAATTGTCTGAAAATGTATTCCTTATTGGAAAAATTAGTGACTGGTATAAGGCAGAACTGATTGGTGGAGAAGTAAATTTATATCTTGAGAACTCCTATGTTGGCAAATCAATTATCAACACGTCTCAATTCAATGATACTTTGGTAGTTTCATTTGGAATAGACAATAGTATTAGCATTAAACGTGAAAAATTTACAGAATTTTCAGAAAATCAATTTATTGGAGCCAATCGTAAAGAAACTGTAGCATATAAAATTACACTTAGGAATAATAAATCTTACCCGATTTCAACATTAATTTATGACCAAATTCCAATTTCAACGACTAAAGACATACAAGTAGAAATAATTGAC
Source organism: uncultured Bacteroidales bacterium (assembly GCA_964549265.1). GTDB lineage: Bacteria > Bacteroidota > Bacteroidia > Bacteroidales > JBBRXJ01 > CAYMKE01. Next base: position 2,217 of record CAZJWE010000139.1, read on the forward strand.
ATTTCTGGTGGCAAATTGGACACAGATACTGGAAAAGTTGAATGGAAAATTACTCTGAAACCAAATGAAAATAAAGAGTTGATAATTAAATATTCCGTCAAATATCCGAAAGATAAAAAAGTTTTAGTTGAATAATTAACTGGGCACAATATACAGAAATCTAATCGCTCTGCAAGACCCGGCGAGGATTCGCTTCGCTGAGCTCGTCCAATGTTATTCCCTTCGGTCATGAGCTCCCGTTGGTCGGTTCGTCCTCGGTTACGTGTTGAACTAAATACTGGTCAATTTCCTATGTTTTTTTATGTTACAACAAACAAAATCAAGAAATCAAACCAATCCTGAAAATCATGGTTCAGACAATGAATGAAATAATATAAAATTTACATGTCCAGGGTGCCGGAATAACTGTTTTTCGAGGCGAAGAACATGGCCACATTTTTTATCAAAACAACATAAAATTTAAACAGGGTTTTGTTATATTTGAAGTTATAATTTTGAAAATAAATAGATAACGAACTATAGAAGGATTTGCTTTGTGACCATTATATCAATGAGTTATGAACGTGAAGCAATGTTTATATAAATAGTCATAAACAACATGTCGTTGTAGATATGTTTAGGCTTCACCCAAAAACAACTAACATAACTATCTATTAATTAAGGTTAAAATATTAACAAAATGAAAAAATCAACTATCATAACAATAAATATTTTGATTCTGATCGGTTTATCCTGTGAAAATGATAATGAAGATAACACCGTTTCTCCTTCTATTGATTGCCAAAACCTAAAAGCTGGATTGCTTGAAAAGAATAAAGATAATGTTAAAAATAAAATTAATACAATAACAACAAATTTGACTCCTAATGCTTCTGAAAAGGATCCTATTGGACATAGAGAAAACTTCAGCATTTTGATTAATAAACTAAATGAATGTAGCGGAATAAATGCTGAAATGCTTTGTTATGCTTGCATTGAGACCTATCCTGCGCAAACAGAATTATTAATGACTATTGATTACGCTGACCGAAAAGTCTATAGAGTAATTGATATATTAACACCGGAAGATGATGTTTTATCTTTTGTTAATGTTCATGATTATTATAACTCTGGTGTAAATTTGGAAAAGACAAATTATAAGGGATGCTTTATTGAAAATCCTAAAAATAAGAGTAATAATGTTGAAAATAAAACGGATACAATTTTTTATGAGATTAAAGATGACACATTGACATTAAATGTAATATTAAATTATAACTGTTGTGGATTGTTAAATGATTCCATAACAATTGAAAACGAACAAATTAATATTCATATATCAGATACTTGTTCAGGCGATTATTGTGAATGTAAATGTATGTGCGACTTTGAGTTTGAATATAAGTTCACAGATTTCTGGCAAAGGAATAGTCATTACTATGTGTATCTAAATGGATTTCGTGATAACAATTATGAACTTTGGAAAGATATTAAATTTATTGACGCATTTGATTAAAAATATTAAATGGGCGAAAACCTGACACGCTATAAATCCAATAGCCGCCGTGGCTCGGTGGATAGGAACGCAGGTAATTGAAAATTTCGTACTTTTATGAAACAACAGTGGAAGCGGCTACTCGGTTTATTTGCCCGGCCGTTAACATGCATTAGACCAAACCGAAACAACTAAAGAATTAGCAAAATGAATGATTTTTTAATAGCAATAATTATCGGATTAATAGCAGGATTGATTGATGTTACTCCAATGATAATTATGAAACTTGAAAGAATTGCAAATATCTCAGCTTTTGTGCATTATTTTGTGCTCGGATTGATTATTCCATTTGTTAGCTGGGATATGGCTCCATGGATTAAAGGGGTAATATTATCATTTTTGTCAGCCTTGCCAATAATGATTATTGTTTACCCCAAGGATAAGAAAGCGATAATTCCAATGATTATTTTTTCATTAATACTTGGAGCTGGAATTGGTATTGCAGGAGCAAAATTTATTGGATAAATGAGCGAGTTAATTAAAGAAATACAAAACGGGCGGATTCTTAAAAACAACGAAAGCTGGATGTATTGCGACAAATGTGATAAGACTGTCGGTTATTTGTGTTATTCAACGTATCAAGTTATTCAATTTGAATTCATGTGCAAATGCGGTAACAATGGTTCGTTTAAATTAAAATACCAAACAGAAAAAGAATTGACTAAATCAAAAGAAGTACTCAAAACAACAAAAAATTGACTGTGTTGCCTAAAAGATGATTCACCACTATTTACAATTATCGATAAAAATATTGAGAGTGTTTTATATTCAGTAGTTTGTAAAAAAATGTCAAATGGAATTTTCATATGGATAATATTAAGGTAAGACAGGCAATTGATACTGATGTAGAAAATATAACGCAATTGTTTTATGATACGATTCAAAACATCAACAGAAAGGATTATTCACAAGAAGAGGTTGACGATTGGTCATCTTGGAAAACTGACGTTGATAAGTGGTTGGAAAAGATGAAGGAGCAATATTTTGTCGTAGCTGAGATAAATGACAAGTTTGTAGGCTTTAGCTCATTGGCACAAGATGGATATTTAGATTTTATGTTTGTACACAAGGACTTTCAGGGACAAGGGATTGCGACTGCTCTTATGGCTGAAATGATGAATAAAGCCTTAAAGCAAAAAAATGGATTGATTTATTCAGACGTAAGTTTAACAGCAAAAGGATTCTTTGAACGCAAAGGATTTGTTGTAGAACGACAACAATTAAAGAAGTCAAAAAAAGAGGAATTGATTAACTTTAGGATGGTAAAAAATACAGAATAACGCACGGTAACACTAAAGCGGAATAAATAGCGTGGTGTAATACCCTTCCATGAAGCACAACAGCTTGTCCACGCTATTTATTCCGCCCGTTTGTTGGACGATACCCGGAAAAAAAGCTACAGTGATTTGAATACATTTACGCGGCTTATTTTTTTGTTATTTCATTCATTTTAGGGCAATATATTCCCATCACTGCAAAACCCGGAACATGCCGGACAGTCTCCGGAGGATGCTCCCGAAAATCCATTTATAAACGCTCAGTTTAATTTTGTTATATGCTTGTTTTTTATATATTTGCATGAACAAAAAAAGATATTATGTTTATTTATGCCTATATGGCGGGTACAACGACAATTGGCGTTGTAGACTTGTTAGCCATGCATTAATAAGGACACTGCATCTTCTAAATTTTCTTTATTAATAGTTTGATTTTGTATCTTTGATGTATGGAAAATAAACAAATTGAAATATTTAAAAGCAATGATGGATTAACTGAGATTGAAGTGAGAGTTGATAATGAAACTGTCTGGCTCAATCAATATCAAATATCCGAATTATTTCTCACGGATAGGACATCTATAGGACGTCATATTTCAAATATTTACAAATCAAATGAGTTAGATAAAAAAACAACTTGTGTAAAAAATGCACAAGTTCAAAACGAGGGAAAGAGAACGGTAACAAGGCAAATATGGGTTTATAACTTAGACGTTATTTTATCAGTTGGATACAGGGTAAATTCAGATAGAGGACGACAATTTAGAATATGGTCAAATAGAATTTTGAGTGATTATCTGCTTAAAGGTTATGCATTAAATGAGAAGAAGCTAAAGGAACAAAATAAACAACTGAGCGAATTAAAACAGTCAGTAAAGATATTAGGTGATGTTTTAAGCTATAAAACATTGTCAAACGATGAGAGTGTTGGGTTAATAAAGATAATATCTGATTATGCATACGCGTTGGATGTTTTAGACCAATATGATTATCAAAAACTTGAGATAACTGATACTTCAAGCGATGAAACATTTAAATTAACTTATGAAGATGCAAGAAAACAGATAAATTTTGTCAAGAAATATTATGGAAATAGTGATTTGTTTGGACGTGAAAAAGATGAATCATTCAAGAGTTCGGTTTCAACAATATATCAGACTTTTAGAGGAGCAGATTTATATCCAAGTATTGAAGAAAAGGCAGCAAATTTATTATATTTTATTACAAAGAATCATTCGTTCTCTGATGGAAATAAAAGGATTGCAGCATTTTTGTTTTTATATTTCTTAGAAAGGAATGGAATATTATTTGACGAAAGTGGAAATAAGCGAATTGCTGATAACACTTTGGTAGCATTGACCTTAATGATAGCTGTGAGCAAGTCTGACGAAAAAGAAACAATGATAAAAGTGATTGTAAATTTGATAAATAGAAAAAATTAACGCATGGCAATATGCCATCAGCAACCATGCCTCCTTACGTCGGCACAGGTTGCTATGGCTTTCCGTTGGCGTGCATTAAAACAGATAGATGGAACACGAAAAATACTTTCAATATTTCGATAGAGCAGTGCTGAACTTTTATAGAGTTAACTCTCATGCTTATCACCTGAAAGAAGATGATATGGGTGGTGAAATTTGTATTTCTGATAATTGGGATGAAAGGATGAGGGACGAGTATCCATATATCGAATTAAAGTTTGCTTTTAGAAAACTCGAAAATAAATTTATCTGTATTGCCGTATTTATGCCTTCTTTTAAGGACAAAGTTTCGGAAAAAGACTATAGGAAATGGATAGCATTTCATATTGAAAATCCATCTTTTCACAAGAGTAATAATGAATTTGACAGGTGGGTAAATAGATACATTAACGGTTCTTGGGAAGTAGACGATGGCCCCAAAATAAAAATTGAAAGAGAACTGAATCTTATAAATTCGTTAACTAAAATAAAATTTGAGACGAATCTTTTTAAACACAAGGAATATAGATTAGTTAATTATCCAGTTGCAGAAAATAGCGAAGAGTATACAAAATCAATATTGGAATTATATCGTCTTGTAATTGATGGTATGGAAGTAGATTGTATTGAACATATTTCAAATCACTTAAAAATCAGCTTAACAGATAAAAAGAAAAGATTGAATAGTTTGAAAGAGATACTTCCTCATGAATTAAAATTAAAGATTTATCAGCCAATCAATTCCGTATATTGTAAACGAATGCCAATTCATGGTATCCCTTCTAAAGGAATTGTTCCTTATCCAGCATTTGAAACATTTAATACTGATTTAAAGAATATATACAGTGCATTATTTGAGCTAAGACTTTGGCTTGAAAATGCACTTAATTTAGACTCTGAATCCTGTTTTAAAAGAATAGAATCTTTATCAATATTCCCTAAACTAAATAAGCCTCCGCGTCCAGAATTTAAAATAGGAGAAGCTCAACGAATGGTAGGTAAAACTATTCAAAGAGTTGAATTTGGTGAAAATAGTTTTCATGAAGATGTTCACCAAGGCGAAGCTTTGAATATATTTTTTAAAGATGGCACAGCTATAACCTTTCAAATTGGCTCAAATGCTTACAATATTGCATTGGATTATGAAGGAATTAAACCATCGGATATTCATACTGATATTATGCTATTTTGGGCTGAAAAATTAAAGAATAAGAAAGAACAAAAATAACGAAACGCCAATATCAAGAAATCTAATCGACCTGCAATCTCCAGCGAAGATTATCTTCGCTGAGCTCGTCCAATGTTATTTCATTGGTCATGAGCTCCCGTTGGTCGGTTCGTCTTCGGTTACGTGTTGAACTAAATCCCGGTCAATTTCCTATGTTTTTTTATGTTACAACACACAAAATCAAGAAATCAAACCAATCCTGCAAATCAAGGTTCAGACAATGAATGAAATAATATAAAATTTATATTTCCAGGGTACCGGAATAACTGTTTTTCGAGGCGAAGAACATGGCCACATTTTTCTATTGCTCCCGAAAATCCATTTACAAACGCTCAATTTAATTTTGTTATCTGCCTGTTTTTTATATATTTGCGTGAACCAAAAAAGATATTATGTTTATTTATTCCTATATGGCGTGTATGAGGACAATTGGTGTTGTAGACTTATTTAGGTGTAAGCTAAAAACCACGGTGCCACGAGTTCATTCCATAAAAAAGAGTTATCTTTGATAAATGAAAACAAAAGAAGAACATATTGATTTTTGGCTAACACAAGCTGATGATGATTGGACTGCTGTTGACACCTTATTCAAAGGACGAAAATATTTACAATCTTTGTTTTTTGCCCATTTGGTGATTGAAAAAATATGTAAAGCATTATGGATTAAGCATAATGATGGAAACGTACCTCCGAGAACTCACAATTTGATTTACTTACTTTCAACCACACCGATAGAATTAGATGATGAAAAGAGTGAATTTATGTTGAGTTTAAACAGATTTCAGTTGGAGGGCCGATACCCAGATTATTTGACAAAAATGCATAATATTTGTAATGAGTCATTTACAACTGCAATGATTGACTAAACAAATAAATTGAGATTATGGTTACAAGAAAAAGTGCAATAAATACTGCAAAATCATTTATTAACGAATGCCAATTAAATGGATTGAATTTTCATAAGGTATTTTTATTTGGTTCAGCTGCCAAAGAAATGACTCATGAGTGGTCTGATATTGATTTGTTAATTATTTCAGACCAATTTGGTGATAACATTTTTGAGAATTTAAAATTATACTCAAAGATTAACATTAAATATCCTGTAGTTGAAACTCACCCTTATCCAACAAAATATTATTATGAGGGAGATGATTTTATTAAAGAGATTACTAAGGATAGTATTGAAATAAAGCCTACACCTAATATCCAGAAATCTAATCGGTCTGCAAGACCCGGCGAGGATTCGTTTCGCTGATCTCGTCCTTCGGCCCCGGTTTTTGTGTTGAACTAAATCCCGGTCAATTTCCTATGTTTTTTTATGTTACAACACACAAAATCAAGAAATCAAACCAATCCTGAAAATCATGGTTCAGACAATGAATGAA
>CAZJWE010000140.1:0-8888 GCA_964549265.1 uncultured Bacteroidales bacterium
TATTAGAAGTCCCCTATAGTTGAAATATTGTTTAACGTAGTTTATATGTTGTGTTGGAAATACAGTTAGCTGTTAGCTCATAAATTAAAAACAAGTCAAACCACATTTAAACCACATTTAAACAGTATTTTATGTCCTGTAAAAATATTTAACCACTAAAATAAGGGTAGTACCTTTAAAGTTAAGTTTTATTTTTATTTGCATCTATATATCTTTATATTTGCATTTATTTGAAAATAATAAATTCGCATGCAACACATTGCAATCATTGGTAACGGCATAGCCGGGACCACCATTGCCAGGTATATCCGGAAAAGAGAAAAAACAAAACACAAAATCACCCTCATCTCCGATGAAACAGACCATTTTTATTCACGGCCTGCCTTAATGTATCTTTACATGGGGCATATGAAATATAAAAACATAAAACCCTACGAAGATTGGTTTTGGGATAAAAATGATATCCGGCTAATAAAAGCCAGAGTTAAAGAAATCAAAACAGATTCTAAAATGTTGAGCCTGGAAAGCGGAGAGTCACTCGGATATGACAAATTGGTGATTGCAAGCGGCTCAAAGCCAAGAAAAGCCGGTTGGCCAGGACAGGAATTAAATGGAGTAGGAGAGATGTATTTTCTGCAGGATGTAGAATACATGGAGCAACGAACTCCAAACATTCAACGGGCCGTAATTGTGGGGGGCGGATTAATTGGAATTGAAATGACTGAAATGTTTCGAACACGTAATATACCTGTATCATTATTAGTGCGCGAAAAAGGATATTGGGGAAGAGTTTTGCCATATGAAGAATCATTGCTCATCAACAAACATATCAGAGAACATCATGTTGACCTCCACTTAGAAACAGAAATAGAAGAAATTATCGGTGACAGCAACGGAAATGTAAAGGGGGTAAAGACCAAAGCCGGCAACCAAATACTTTGCGAGTTCGTTGGATTAGCCATTGGCGTGGTGCCTAACATAGAATTTGTAAAATCGTCTGGCATCAAAACTGACAAAGGCGTCCTTGTCAATGAATATCTTGAGACAAACATACCTGATGTGTATGCAGCAGGAGATTGTGCCCAACATCAAAAACCATTGCCTTACCGCAAGCCCGTAGAACAGGTATGGTATACAGCCCGGATGATGGGAGAAGTGCTCGCTGAAACCCTACGTGGAAATAAAACAAAGTATTGCCCCGGAATATGGTTTAATTCCGCTAAATTCTTTGATATTGAATACCAGAATTATGGTTGGGTTTTCCCGGATATGGAAGAACATCACGACACATTTTACTGGGAACATCAAAGTGGCCGGCAAGCATTACGGTTTGTGTATGATAAAAATGACAGATCAGTGTTCGGGATTAATGCTTTTGGTATGCGTCTGCGACATGAAGTATGTGAACAATGGATTAAAAATAGGGTGCCGGTTGACAAAGCTATTAAAAACCTAAAAAAAGCACGGTTTGACCCCGAATATTATCATCATCATGAACAAGAGATAAACCATGCTTTTATACAACATCAAAATGTAACTGCATAAATTAAGTTTATGAATATAAAACAGATAAAAAAAAGTGGAGTTATTTTATTCCTGCTTGGAATAGGTATCCTTATTGCCTCCTTGGGATTTAATCATTATAAACTTACCGAAAAATCATTGCAAAATGCAGTTACAAACAAACAACACATCGAATTAATGAACCCGGTGTTGTCTGACATGATGGGCGTAAAGTTTACTTCAAAAAGTAAGTTCATCAAAGCATTTAACACAAGATTTAAACACCTTAATGAACAGCTAAAACAAAATGAGGAATGGAACAAAGTAATATGGAAAGATTATACATTTTCTGTTGTTAAATATTCGGGCAACGGGTTTCTTTCTAACAATCATTGGTGGTTCTTTATTTTAAGTTTTGGGTTTGCAATAGTGGGGGCATTCATGTACATTCTTCCCAATCGTTGGGAATCTCCAGCTGGAATCAAAAACGATCATGTCTTTTTTAATCCCCTGTTATCCAGGGGTTTTATTGGAATAGCACTTGGTTTTGTGCTCATTGGGTTTTATATATTTCTTTATTGGTTTCCTGAATACATTGTGAATTGGACTATCATGCTTGATCCATTAAGCAATTTTGTCAGTGGAAACCCGGCCAGCCAATGGTTTTTTTATGGATTTATTTATACACTTGCCATTTTGATCATGGGTGTCAGAATGCTGATTAACTACAGGCACAATCGGTATCAAATGCTTAGAACCGGGTCTGTCATGTTTTTTCAACTGTCATTTGCATTTCTGATACCCAATATTTTGGTTTCCTTGAATCAGCCCTATCAGGATTTAAAGAATGCATGGCCATTGGATTATGATTTCTTTTTCGGGTGGCATTTAGATCAATTAATAGCCAATGGTACATTTGGGATATTTATTTTAGTGTGGGGAATTGTTCTTGCAATAATTGCTGTGCCTGTGCTTGCTTTCTTTTTAGGGAAACGATGGTATTGTTCATGGGTTTGCGGATGTGGCGGATTGGCGGAAACCCTGGGAGACCCATTCAGGCATTTATCCGATAAGTCATTGCGGGCATGGCAGGTAGAACGCTGGATGGTCCATTCTGTATTGGTCATCATCGTAATCGTCACAGGTGTGACATTGGCCAATTATTTTTCTGATGGAAATTTATTCGGGAAATTGACAAATAACCTGCAAAAATGGTATGGATTCTTTATCGGTGCAATATTTTCAGGAGTGATTGGTGTTGGATTTTACCCCTGGATGGGAAACAGAGTATGGTGCAGGTTTGCATGTCCTTTAGCTGCACATCTTGGACTTGTTCAGCGATTTAAATCAAAATTCAGGATTACAACCAATGGAGGCCAATGCATGAGCTGTGGAAATTGTTCAACTTATTGTGAAATGGGCATTGATGTGAGGTGGTATGCCCAGCGTGGACAAAACATAATCCGCGCTTCATGCGTAGGATGTGGAATTTGTGCTGCTGTTTGTCCCCGTGGAGTATTGCGTCTGGAAAACAAAAAAGAAAAAGGGCGGTTTGGGATTAAGGAGGTAATGCCCGGGAATGATAGTTTTAAGAAATATAAGGAATAACTTTAGATGAAAAAAAAAGTAAGTGTCATCATACCTGCTTACAATGAAGAGCAATCTATTGGAAACGTATTGAATGATATTCCGAAGGATTTGGTTAAGGAAATGATTGTTATAGATAACAATTCTTCTGATAATACAGCTTATGAAGCTGCAAATGGTGGAGCAACAGTATTAAAAGAATTGAAAAAAGGATATGGTTATGCATGTTTAAAAGGCATTAAATATCTTCGGTCATCTTCTGCACCACCTGATATTGTCGTTTTTATGGATGCCGATTATTCTGATTACCCGGATGAATTAGGAAAAGTCGTGAAGCCCATCATTGAAAATGATTATGATTTGGTAATTGGGTCACGGGCATTAGGAAAAAAAGAAAAAGGAGCTATGCTCCCCCAGCAGATATTTGGGAACTGGCTTTCTACAAGGCTAATGAAGATTTTATATAAAGCAGATTTTTCAGACTTAGGCCCGTTCAGGGCAATTAAATTTGATAAATTGTTACATTTGCAGATGCAAGATAAAACATATGGGTGGACTATTGAAATGCAGCTGAAAGCATTAAAAAATAAGTTTACTTATTGCGAAGTCCCTGTCAATTACAAAAAGCGAATAGGTAAATCTAAAGTAACGGGTACTTTAAAAGGTTCCGTTTTGGCAGGAATTAAAATCTTATATTTGCTCTATAAATACAGATAACATGGCCTGGGTAATCATCATATTATACGGAACAGCATTAGGTGTAATTCTTTTTTACGGTTTGTTTCAATTCACATTGATCAAGCATGCAAGAAAATACAGGCATAATATTTCTGCAACCACCCCGCATCCTGTATTGGATATTAGACAAACCAGGGATGTTCCTTATGTCACGGTTCAATTGCCGGTGTATAATGAATACTATGTTGTTGAACGATTGATTGATGCGGTAGCTGCTCTTCAATATCCCGCAGAAAAATTGGAAATACAGGTACTTGATGATAGCACAGACGACACATATGATGTTATTAAAAGAAAAGTAAACGAAATTCAGGAGAACGGAATAAACATAAAACACCTTCATAGAAAAGAGCGAACAGGTTATAAAGCAGGCGCTTTGCAATATGGATTAGAACAGGCCATGGGTGAATTCATCGCCATCTTTGATGCAGATTTTGTCCCAAATCCGGATTTCCTTATCAACACATTACCACGATTTAATAATGAACAAATTGGAATGGTTCAAACCCGGTGGGGGCATATCAATGAAAATTATTCATTACTCACCCGTATGCAGGCATTTGGACTCAATGCACATTTTAAAATTGAACAAACAGGACGATATCAGGGAGGCCGATTTCTTAATTTCAACGGAACAGGAGGAGTATGGCGTAAATCATGTATACAAGATGCAGGCGGTTGGCAGCACGACACCATTGCAGAAGACCTCGACCTGAGCTACCGGGCACAACTAAATGGATGGAAATTTGCTTATCTCGACCATGTAGAGGCACCGGCAGAACTGCCTGTTGTTGTGAGTGCATTAAAAAGCCAGCAGTTCAGGTGGACCAAAGGAGGAGCTGAAAATTTCCTGAAACTATCTTCCAAAATATTCTCTGCCAAACAATTTTCACTTAAAACCAGGCTATTTGCATTATCTCACCTAATGAATAATTCATTGTTTATCATGATTTTTTTAGCAGGTATCCTTAGCGTACCTGCCTTGTTTTTAAAAAATGATCATGCTCATTATAACATGATTTTTAATATTGGATCAGTATTTTTATTGGCTACATTAATCTTTTCATGGTTTTATTGGAATGCCTATCAGTTTAAAAAAAAGAAAATATTCAAACCCATCGCCTTCATATACGATTTTATATTATTCTTATCGTTTTCAATGGGGCTGTCGCTTCACAATACTGTTGCTGTGGTTGAAGGTTATGCAGGGAGAAAATCATCATTTATCCGAACACCAAAGTACAATATAAGTCCGGGACAACAAACCAGGCCCATCACCAGGTATTTAAACCGTAAAATTAACTGGATTACATGGGCAGAAGGTATATTAACATTCTATTTTTTAGCAGGAATAATTAATGGTATTAGGTTAACAGATTATGCATTGGTACCTTTCCACACCATGTTTGCATTTGGTTTTGGTATGATTTTTTATTATTCAATGAAACAGGTAATGCGGAAAACAATATGAGTTGTGTCAATAGCTTTTTTGAAAGTATATTCATTTCTCATTCAATAATCGATTTATAACAAACATGAAAATGATTAAAAGCTCTTATTTCATTAAATAATGGAGTTGGCAACCTTGCTTCTCTGGCCTCGTAAACGGCTATTAATGGCTTAATTACATTGTTATAATTATTATAAAGATTATGTAAAAGGCTTTCTTGTTCTGAATCAAAAACCATTAATTACATTTTTTTAAGAATTTTAGAAATATCTTTTTCCATGTCATTCTCTTCTTTAAACCTTCCAAAAAATATTAAAGGAGTACCTCTGCTTTCTAATTCAATTTCTTTTGATGCTGAATGCCTAAGTTTCTTTTTCTTTTTCTTTTCTATTTCATTATCAATAGTGATAGCATCATAATTTTCGATCTTGCCATAAACCAATCCAACAGCATTCTCTACTAACTTTCGTGAAGTCTTATTTAATTTATACTTCATAAGCAATTAAATTTTAGGAATATATATTATATAGTACAAATATAATAAATAATCTGCTCTTTCAAAATAATAATTTAATTAGTTCATATTTGTTGAACAATTAGACCAAAGTCAATTGAAGCATACATTCAAAATTCATTATATTTACACAAAAATTCATTGATTATTTTGAATGATATGTTTCACTATATCAATGACAAAAAATAAAATGTGGATTATTACCATCGCAATATATTCATTTTTTTTAACATTATATCTTTCTGTTCCTACTTGTTAATAGGCTATTGGATTGATCGTTCTGATTTTTTACATTTATTACTTGTTGATACCATCCTGTTCCTGTGTTTCATTTATTTTTTCAAATACCTTAAAAATAATTTCCGTTTCGTATATGTTTTAGGAATCGGCATCTTGTTCAGAAGTCTCTTTTTGTTTTCAACACCCGAGCTATCCAATGATTTTTACCGTTTCTTGTGGGATGGTCACCTGATGCGAATGGGTATTAATCCTTTCTTGCATACCCCCTCACAGATTATCAATCAAGTAACTTTTCCGCTGTCAGATATTCTATATAATGGCATGGGAGAACTTTCACAAAGTAATTATACATGCTATCCTCCCTTACACCAATTCTTTTTTTTATTGGCTGCTTGGGTGTCTCCCTTCAGTATCAAAGGAAGTCTCTTTTTTTTGCATGTTGTCATGATGTTGGCCGCTGTTGGTAATACCTTTCTTATTTACAAATTGCTGAAGTGGTTTAAAAGAGCTCCATATAACCTGGTGTTGTATGTGTTAAATCCCTTTATCATCATCGAACTAACCGGCAATTTGCATTTTGAAGGAATCATGATTTTTTTTATATTAAGTGCTGTTTATCTACTTGTTAGGAATAAAAATGTTGTAGCTGCAATGGTGTTTGGACTATCTGTATCCATAAAACTCATTCCCTTAATATTTCTGCCATTACTAATCAAAAAGCTAAAATTCCAAAAAGGCATTGTTTTTTCTGTTGTATCTGGTGCAACATTTCTTTTATTATTCATACCTTTTTTCAATCATGAAATGGTATCCAATTTTTTTACAAGCATTGATTTATATTTTCAAACATTTGAATTCAATGCGAGTATTTATTACGTCATCCGCAGTATAGGTTATGCAATAACAGGGTATAACATAATCAAAACAGCCGGACTGGTTTTAGCAGGTATTTCGTTTCTTTTAATACTATTGATTGCTTTAAAATCCAATACAACCCAGTGGAAACAGGTTATGCAAGCCATGATGTTTACAATGGCAGTTTACTATGCATTATCAACTACTGTTCATCCCTGGTATATTGCTCCAATAGTTGCTTTGTCCGTTTTTACTCCGTATCGTTTTGTCATATTATGGAGTTTTTTAATAATCCTTTCGTATATAGCATACTCCAACCCGAATTTACAAGAAAATTATTGCTTGGTAGGAATTGAATATGTAACAGTATTTATATTTTTTTTAGTTGAAAAAAAATTGAAGAAGTCAAATTAAACGTTTAGGCTTTATTCCGTGTATTTCCCGGTTTCTATGATTGTAATAAACAATGTTTTTATAAAAAATTAGATTTATGTTTGGTTTTAAATGGAATATATTTTATATTTGTATAATTAAACGTTTAAGCAAGCAATTAATTAAACGTTTAATTAATTGCTTTATTTATTAACCCATTAAACCCTTTTTAGCTATGAAAAAACCATTATTTATTAAACCTTTTTTAATGCTAACCCTTTTTTGTTTAGGATTATTAGCAAGTGGCCAAGCGTATGAGTTAACCTCAACGTATTACAAAAACTATTTTACCGGAACCCAGGTCAATACCGCTGATTTTGAATGGTGGGCAAAACCTGATTGGTCAAGCCCGGAATTAATTCAGGATGGCGATTTGCAAATCACCAACACTGCTTTTCAATATTCAAAAATTGTTGACACACTGTATACACCAATTGATATTTCAGGGAATCCTGTTTTTTCAATGGACGTAAAATGTGATAACCCGAATGACACGGTCGAGTACGTGTTAGAACTTCAAAACACAGGAGATGAAACAACCTGGGGCGCTTTTAAGTTTAACATTATTGGGGATACATATCGTAAGGTATTTATAGATTTTTCTACAACTGGAATAGACCTTACCACTATTAATTATTTAAGTTTTAATTGCCAGGAAACATATAGTGCTGATAATAAACAATCAGTCTATTTTGATAATTTATTTATTGGTGATACAACAAGTCCCATAACTTCAACTGAAAATGTGAACAATGCAGTTGACGAAATAGTAGCTTATCCAAATCCTTTACCGAATGGTGAATCATTAACAATTGATTGCAGTGGAAACCAAACAACACCCAATACAATCTTAATCAAAAATGCAATAGGGCAGGTTGTTAATCAACAAACAGTATCAGAAAAAATGATTAATATTTCTGCAGATGAATTATCATCAGGACTCTATATTATAGAAGTGATTGGTGAAAATAGTACTTCTACAACAAAATTATTGGTTGAATAATACAATGATTTAATTTAAAATCATAGATAATTATTCAATAAAGATATATAAACTAGGTTTTTAGTTAGTTGATAGTAGTAGATGTAGTTTAGTAAACAAAAAGGCGGGTTAGCATGGCTTTCCCGCCTTTTTTAGTGCAAAATGTTAGAAACAAACAACGTTAAATATAATCAATAACGTTGGTTATTACACAGAGAACCTCAAAGTATTCACAAAAAACGTGGTGAAACTTTACAATTTAGCAACTATTTATAAAGCAGATATTCTTGCTAGTTAGATTATCATCAACTATGTTGTGTCGCTGCTGTATTTGTCTTTGCATGGTTTTTTGAACTTTGGTTTTTGGATTTTTCAGTGATACCTGTAAATCCAATTTGTGATATTTATCAACCACTTCTTAGAATTGAGCCAAAGGGTTTAAAAAGTAGTTACATAAGAGTGATTTTGTGCCGAAAAATTGACTTTTTGAACAACCTTATATCCGCTTAAATATTGCAACCACTACAAATACAGTCTGTTATAAATACATTTTTAGATTAAATAAAACAATAAAAATGTTCATTAAA
>CAZJWE010000141.1:0-8877 GCA_964549265.1 uncultured Bacteroidales bacterium
GGAACAGTAGAAACAAACACAATAATTAATGAAAAAGTTCCCAATTCAATAGTAGTTTACGGAAAAGCAGATCTGCCGACAAACACAAGTATAACCGTAGATGTAAGTGATGACGGAGGCTCAACATTTGGTCTAACAGATAAAAGTTTAAACACAAGCATAGATACCTCTACTTTTACAACTGGAGACTTAGCACTTAAATTTAATTTAAATACCACTGATACATCTGCAACTCCCAAATTATATGGGTACGGAGTAGCAATCACCTCATAATGGAAAAAATAATAAAACAATATACTGAGAACTCGAATCCTGCTTCAAGTCAAATAGAAGACAAACTAAATGAAATGATTGATTTCCTCAATGAATTAAATTTGAGAGTGCAATCCCTTGAAAGATGATTTTAAAAACAATTGCAAAATTTCTATTAAAAGAAGAAATTAATGAGTTAAAAGAAGAAATACAACTCGCAACTAAAAAAAATATTCTGTTAACCGAACAACTTAATTATAAGTTGAAAGCACAAGAAAAAGAAATTTATTATAATCACAAGTACCCAAAAAAAAATATAGCTTATAGGCGAACTGATAAAAACGGAGAAAATTTAATAGATGTCCGACAATTTTTAAATAAAAATAATTATATGTTTCCAAAATTTGAAGGAACAGAAGACGAAAAAGCACTCGCATGTTTAAAATATGTAATTAAAAATATTAAATATGTTCCAGACAAAAACCAATATAAAAAATCAGAATACTGGGCGTTTGGATACGAAACATTTAACTCTAAAGAGGGAGATTGCGAAGATGGATCTATCCTTTTATATGATCTGATGAGATACAATCAGATCCCTTCATGGAAATTGAGAGTCACAGCAGGCTATGTCAAATCAAATGATTCTAAATCAGGGCATGCTTATTTAAATTATTATTGTCAAGAAACAGACCAATGGGTAGTCTTAGACTGGTGTTACTGGCCTAATTTAAATGAGATCAAAAATAGAAAAGACTACAAAGATGAAAAAAAATACTTAGATGTCTGGTTTTCTTTTAATGAGGATTGTGCTTGGTCAATCGGATTAAATACCGAAGCACAGGAAGTATTCAAATGACTTACATTGAAAACCCTAAAGATTTGAGAGATTTAAATTATAATATTAATCTATTGATTCAAAGATTTAATCATGATCATACTATTTTATGCAATGATGTTAAACACACTAAAGAAGAAATCAGGCAAATTTATGATAAAATGGGAATTTTAGAGGGAAGTTTTGTCAGAATAGAAGAACATATGAAAGCAAACTCTAAAATGTGGAAATTTGTATTCGGCTTAATTGGTTCGGTCACTGCATTGATTGGGATTGGGGCAATCTTTTCTAATTAAATAAATATATAAAATAAATTCCATTAATTAGTTTATGGATGATATAAATCTTAGAATCGGAGAAAACTCTGATATTAATTTAAGAACTATCGAAGAAGGAGATATAAATCTTAGAATTTCTGATGAAGGAGAAATAAGTTTAAGATTAGAAACAGGGGGGCAGGACTTAACTCCTTACTCTCGGATAGACGGATCAAGAGACTTCACAAGCAAAGTGTCTTATTCAATTCATCCTACTTTTTTAGAAGACACTGAATTGGTAGACAAAAAATATGTAGACGATTCGATAGTTACATCTGATTATATTGATGAAAAGGCCCAAGATGCAGTAGGAAATATTTTAACAGATACAAGTGAGATTAATTTAAATTATGATGATTCGACACCCCAGATAACTGCCGAATTAATTGCAGGAAGTATAAATGAAACAAAACTAAGTGCAAGCATTAATTCGAGTTTAAACTTAGCAGATTCTTCAATTCAATCCGAAGATTTATCAAGTGTGGCCATTACAGGAAGTTATACTGATTTATCTGATAAACCCACAATTCCAACCTCTCACACTGAATTAACAGATATTGGGACAAATACCCATGCCCAGATTGACACCCATTTGGCAGATAGTACAATCCATTTTTCAGATTTAAGCGGATTTTCTACAACTGATTTAAGTGAGGGGACAAATTTATATTATACAGATGTTAGAGCAGATGCAAGAATTGCCGCAGCAAGTTTGGCTGATATTTCGGATGTGACGCTTACAACAATTGGTTCAGGAGAAATTCTTAAATATGACGGGGCAGGATGGATAAATAATACTCTTGCTGAAGCAGGGATTGCAGCAACAGGCGATTTACACGATGCAGTAACAGTGACAGATAGTTCTGAAATAGATTTCACCCTTACAGACCAAAATATAACAGCATCTTTAGTTGCAGGAAGTATAGACGAGACTAAATTAGACGCAAGTGTAAATGCGAGTTTAGATCTGGCTGATTCTTCAATCCAACCAAGCGACAATATTTCAACATTAACCAATGATTCAGGGTTTATAACTAATGATTTGTCAGGTCCGTTTTATGCAACACATTCAGGTTTTCCAGTAGGAGAATTCACAAGAACAACCACTGCAACCGGGGGATCTTTTGGGACAACAAGTGGAATAGCATCAGGTTTTAAATGTACTACAGAAACAAGTGGAGACATGACTGATGGATTCGGAGGGGGTTTTGTTTTTGCACTTGGAGACGATGCCACAGCCTCTGCGACCAATTATGTCGCAAGATTATATGCCCGAAGAGACGGAGCAGATGGTTCAGGAATGTTCGATTTTTTCACAGGAACAGGAGGGGGAACTTCTTCATTAAGATTAAGAGCCTCGGGGGATGTAGAAATCCCTAATGGGAATGTAGATATTTCTGGCAATTTGACTTTAACAGGGACAGTCGATGGAAGAAATATAGCAACTGATGGTACTAAATTAGATACAATAGAAACAAGTGCAGAAGTAAACAATATTTCAGATGCAAATGCTACAGACCTAACAGATGGGAATGATTCAACTTTACACTATCATTCAGCGGATCGAAACAGAGCAAATCATTCAGGAACACAAACCGCTTCAACTATCTCAGATTTTGACACTTCGGCAGTAAGTGCTGTTAGTACAGCAGACGACTACTTAAAAAATGATGGCGACACTGCTTCAGGAGACTATTCATTTGATACAAACACATTACATATTGATTCAACAAATCATAGAGTAGGAATCGGTCAAGGAACACCAACAACTTTATTACATTTGTACGGGGCAAACGATCCAAAATTAACAATAGAAAGTGGAGACGAATCGGCATTTATAGATTTGAATACTACTCGAGATAATTGGAGAATTTATAACAACTGGGGAGATTTCACTATAGAAAATACTACAGATGATAAAGCCCATTTTATTATAGATGATGCAGGAGAATTACAAATTCAACCAAGTTCAGGGGATGCTGTTTCAATAGGAAAAACCACTGCCACAGATGTAACTTTAAACGGAACATTAGGAATGACAAGTGGAGCTATCACTGCGTATGATCATGGGACTGCTACAGATCCAGAGGTAGTAAATGTTGTATATGGTACGGGGAGTCCTCCAACAGCGAGCACAACTCCAATAGGTACTATATTTATACAATACACCGCATAATGGAACTATACAAATTAATAAATCAAGTACAAGAAGCAGTAGATTATTCTAACATATTTGAAGATAAGGAAATACTTTCTATAGCAGAAGTAGATCACGATGTATTAATTTGCCCAATCCATCAGAGTATTCCTGAAAAAATATTCAGAAAATTAGATTGTGAAATCGCAACTACAAAAAGAAGAGCTTTTTTAATCGGAATCACTTCAGGAGATATAGTAATTAATTATAAAGGTCCGAGAAGGAGTGAAATCAAAAATTTTATAATTAATTACGCTAAATCTTTCGGGAATACCGAAGAGGTTAGATTGGCTTTAAGAGATGAAGAAGGACATAAATCATTAGTATATGCCCCGATAAACAAAGGTGTAGAGATAGCTATATACGGCCCAAATCACTTTAAATGCAATAATAAAGATATAACTGATGCAGTAAATGAACATAAGAAAGATTGTGGTGTCAATATCGAAAGTTTAGTTCAAGCAGTTGAAAAAGAATTTGATGTTGAACATAAAAACCAAATACCAAAAATAGGAAAACATATTAAAAATAGAAGAGGGATCTTATATTCATGTAATACAGGAAAACCCATTTTTGAAATGAAAAAAAAAATTAAAAAAGTGAGAGTTCCAATGATTTATGATGAATCTCAAGAGTCTAATGTTCCTTCAACTACTTTATTAGGTTTTGGAGAATTTCAAAATTTTAGTCTACAAAATGATGGTTATTACATAGGAGACTTTGTATTCACTTATTATCCTGAAGAGGAAAAAGAAGCTAAAAAATTTTTAAAAGATAAAGGTAAAACAGAATGGGATGGGTAACAATAGATGATTTTGAAAGTGGATCATTTAGTGCAAATTGGGATGTAATCCCTAATCCTTTAGTGGTTACTTCTACAACTTATTTAGATGGAACATATGATGTTGGAATCGATACAGATCATATAGATTATGTTGCAAATACTTCTTATCTTCTTAAAGACACCTCTATAGAAATCACAAGGGATACAACTGGAACCCAAAAATTCAGGTATTTGGGATATTCTGGAAATTCTTCCAAAAATTCAGCTTTTTGTTATTCAAGATTTATGGTACAAGATGCTAATAATTACTATCGTGCAGTTATAAGTGTCAATGCAAGCACGGATAATCGAGTTGCACTACAAAAAATTGTATCTGGTACAAACACTGAATTAAGTAGTCATACATTTACTGGCGATGGGATTATAGTTAGAGGGATCATGATTGAATGTACTTCCACTAATATAACTTTAACAGCTTATTCAGATTTATCTTTCACAACAAGTATAGCTACAATTTCTACTTTAGATACTACTTATAGTAGTGGGGAATTAATTTTTGACTTTTATGGGAATCCTGCTGCAGGTTATGGAGTTGCTACAGATCCAAGATACGACAATATCCAAATATGGGAAGAAGACGCTTCTACAGGAACAAATTTCCAAATAAACATAGGAGATGCATGGAAAGAAGTAAGTTCAATGCAGATTAATATTGGAGACACTTGGAAAGATGTGGCATCAGCCAAAATTAATATAGGTGATGCATGGAAAGATATTTTTTAATTAAATATATAAAATCAAAATAATTTAATCAGATATGGTAAGCATAACATTAAAGCGAGGAGACACCTATATCCGAACAATCAAATTATATTCTGAAGATGAATTAATAGATTGTACAGGTTGGACAATTTATTTCACAATTAGAGAGACAATTCCTCCTACTTCAACCTCAGATGATACAGGGGCTGTAATCTCAAAAACAATCACTGGCGAATCAACAGGGATACACACTTTAACTTTAACATCTGATGAAACAGCTATAGATGCTAAAAAATATATTTTTGAATTTCAAATAAAAAAAGCAGACGGATCAATTCATTCAACAGAATCAGGCATATTTATAATTCAATCAGACATCACAAGAAGCTCGTAATTAAATATATAAATGGAAATTTCTTTAAAAAAATAGGCCGAGGTATTCTAACGAATCCTCAATAGTTTCCAAACTTGGCTCAGGGGGAAACCCCGCATATTCAATATGGAAATAATAAATTTTTTGTCAGGGAATTATATCGAAATCTTTGCAATAGTTGGTACGATTTTGACTGCATCAAATATGATCGCAAAATTAACACCGACTCAAAAAGACGACAAAATAATCGAAAAAATAAGATTATTTTTCGAAAAATTAAGTAATCTATTTTTACCAGATGTCAAAAAAAAATAAACTTGAAAAAAAGGTAATTAAATTTAAACCAATTAGAGACCCAGACAATAAACGATTTTTACCTTATTGTGATTTTGGTTACCATCAAGGATATATCAAAAAACCTGAAGTTTGTGAAGAAAGAAACTGCAGACATTACCATAAATTATACTTAAATTAAGTTTCCACTGGAAATGGGTTTCCACACGAAATAAAGGTATTTTTCTTTAAGTTATAGACGACAACTCCACACGAAATAAAGGTCGGTTGACACCCCATGTTTTCCACTGGAAATATTGATATAATAAAAATGTATATGATTTTAAATTATTAACTTATTAATATATTATTAACTTATTAACTTATTATTCTTTAATAATTTAAAATTTCCAGTAGAAACAAAGGTCAGTCTCACAAACAAGTAGTCATATAATTTTAAAAACCCTTTTGACCTGCAAATATTAGGAAACTAAGAGGATGGCAAAGCAAAAAACTAAAGAGGGAAAATTAATAACAATTAATTTAGATGTTAAAGAAGTCGAGTTAATGGAATTTGATCAAACAATCGAAGGGATAAAATCAAGATCAGAATACATCGGGTTTTTAATAAGATTAAAATCACAAGCAACTAACCCTGCAGATCATTTAAAAGAATTACAAAGGCAAGAAGAGGATTTAAACAAACAACTTGAATCAATTAGAATTCAAAGAGAAAATGCAATTAAGAATATCGGATTGACAAAACAAATAGAAAAAGAAAGATTAGAAAAAAGACCAATCGCAATACAAATTATAAAAAGAAAATACATCTCAGAAGGAATTGAAGTGGCCCAACAAATCGCAAGGAACTGGGCATTTAAATTAAACTGCAATGAAGCAGAACTTTTATACGAAGCAATCCAAGGATTAAAAAGAGAAAATGGTAGAGAAGTCACAAAAAAATATCAGTCTAAAGTCTGCTACGAACCGGGCCAAAGAAGTAAAAGTTGTTAACCCAAAATATATTTTAAGGCACACTCGAAAATGCTACGAATTGAATCAGGCAGAAAACTGCAAATTGAAGATAGAAAAGAAATTTAGTCGAGAATTAGCAAGTTTATATGAATCTGAATTTGATCGTGAAAGATACAAAAACGAAAGCAAAATTAAGTGTCACAAAAAAGTAAATAATAAAAATAGAAAGTTTTAAAAAGGGCAAGTGACTAATAGTATCAGGAAACTACAGAGGAAAATGATAAACACTACACTAAAACAATTAGAAGGAATGACTCTCGGGCAAATAGCTGAAATCACAGAAAAAGCCAAACAATTTGAAGAAGCATTCAAAAGATACAATCAAGAGTCAGAAGAAACCCAAGAACTTATAGACTCAATAGACACTAAGATAAGGAGGCCCAAATTCGAATGTTAATCGGAACAAGCAAATTTTTAGATAAGCCTGAATTAGATTTTTATATTTTATACTGCCCAGAATGTGGCAACCAATTTCATATGCTACAAGAAATAGTCGACAAGCGAATAGCTGAAAGAAAAGAGATTACTTGTAGAAAAGGACATAAAATTAAAATACGGAGTTAAAATGATAGAAAAAACAAAAGAAAACACTACATTTGTAGTAAATGAATCAAAAAAAGCATCAAGCTACGAGTTTGGAAAAGCAGGAGACAGATTTAAACTTTATTTTGAAGATGCAGAAGATCTTGCAAATCAGATAAAACAATTAAAAGAAAAAGGAATTTTAACAGATGAACCTAAGAATAATTAAAGACGAAGAAAGAGGCCGAATGATTGAAGCCTTAATCGAAAGCGAAACCAACGAAGGATCTTTTTATCTTACTAAATTATATTTAGGGGTTAGAAAAATCTTATCTGAAGAATGTACTTGCCCAAATTTCAAGTACAGAAAAACCTGCAAACATCTCAAGGAATTAAAAAACGAAATACAATGGAAGGAATAATAAACGAAAAGTACGAGAAACCTAAAAAAATAGAAGATCCCAAACATGTTATTTACTGGTGTGAACAAGAAGGGATTTTTTTAGGGAGTTTCAAAAATAAAGTTCAAAAATTTATAGAACACAATTGTGTTAAAAAAACAGAAGAAGGATGGGAAGTAAAACCAATTGAAGGTTACAATCATACGACCCACAAAGTAAAAATAGAAGGAGAAGATTTAAAATGCAGTTGTCAGGGTTTTCAAAAGAATGGGGACTGCTCGCATCTGGCTGCAATCAGAGCCTATACCTTCAAACAACAATGGAATGGATAAATTAGAAAAAATTGCCGAACAACAAAAGAAAATAGATATTTGCATTTTTGCATATAAAAATAAGTGTGATTATTTAAATCAAGGAAATGCAAATCTTTGTATGAATCTTTTTTACACTTGTAAAAAATACCATGAAAAAATAAGAAAATGATAACTAAAAACAAAGAAACAATAGAGAAGATTGAGAAAGAAATAAACGAGTATACAAATACCAATCTTCTTCAAAAAACAATTAAAGAAACTAAAAGAAATGAAAGAATCCAAACATCAATAGAATGGTGCGAAGCATGGCTTGAAAGATTAAAAATAATGAAATTAGGATTAAAAAGAAAAGAAGATTCTTGGACATTTAAAACACTTTTACAAATAGAGGAAGATAAAAAACAACTCCAATCCCACTTAAAATGGTTAAAACAAAAAGAGGAGGAATTGAAATGACAGAACTTAGAACTTTAAAGGATTTAGAGGAAGATGTATATAATGTTAATATGGTGGAAACATGGAAACTAAAAGCTGAACTTAAAAAATTACAAAAATATTATGAAGATTATGAAAAAAGACATGAAGTAAATATGGATTGGAAGAAAGTTTATGAAAGATTTTTAGAAATAGAAAAAGATTCGGAGGATAAAAAATGATTAGCAAAATTATCTCCATAAGAAATAAAGGTGTTACACCGAATATAAAACAAGTAAATAATAAAACCTTATGTTCCAGTGGAAAGTGGATATAATATATATTAAACGAAATAAACTTGCCCCCTCGAAAGATGAAAAATGAGATACTTCAGT
>CAZJWE010000142.1:0-8854 GCA_964549265.1 uncultured Bacteroidales bacterium
TTTTGACACACACGAGCATGATTATTAAAAAGCTATTTAGATCACACAAAGTCAATAAATTAAACTCATGGCGAGCTCCATATGACCTTTGAAAATCAAATAATAAACATATGAAAATCACAATGATAAAAAAAATCCACCAGGATGGAAGTGAGTGCAAAAAATGCAAAGAAGTAAATGACCGTTTAAATGAAAACAATGAAATGCAATTCATTGACCACATTGCTTATGCAGAAGAAGGGAATTCCAATTCCGAAGGCTATCAAATAGCAGAAAAACATGGTGTTTCTATTGCACCATTTTTTGTGGTTTCAGAAGATGGGAAAGAAACCGTTTACAAAACATACCTTCAATTAAGAAAACAAGTTTTCAATAAACAACCGGATAAAAAAGACCAAGAGATAGAGGAAAAACGAATACCAAAAGATGATGATATGTATTACATGTAGAAAAACATCCGGGCATAACTTATATTTAAATATTGGTACTACCCTTATTTTAGTGGTTAAATATTTTTACAGGACCTAAAATACTGTTTAAATATAAACAAATTGCAAGTTACCATTAAATTCGTGGTAGAACCTAAATATTACATAAAGAAATCACATAATTTTAATAAAATAACCAATCATTCAAAATATTGAGTTATTTTTGCATCGGTTTATAACCGTTTAGCTTGAATTATTCATAATATAAATTCTTATAATTCAGGAGAGAATTTTTAGCTACTTTTTTATTTAAAATTATTTCATTATTACATGCCTACATCTAAAGAATCCTTACCAATTCCACAAGCCTTTAATACTATGGGCTTATCGGCCAACATGCTAAAAAGCATTGAAGACCTTGGGTTTAAAATCCCTACTCCCATTCAGGAAAAAATCATCCCTATGATATTTGAAACAGAAAATGATATTGTGGGCATTGCACAAACCGGTACCGGAAAAACAGCTGCATTTGGAATTCCTATCATTGAACAAACCGATCTTTCGAATAAAAACACACAGGCCTTGATTTTGGCACCTACCCGTGAATTATGCGTTCAAATATCAAAAGACCTGATAAATTTCTCAAAACATACTGACCAATTCCATGTGACTGCAGTATATGGTGGAACAAAGATCGAAGGCCAGATCAGGTCATTAAAAAAAGGGACCCACATAATTGTTGCCACACCAGGAAGAATGCTGGATATTTTAAAACGTAAGGCCGCAGATATTTCACAAATTAAAACACTCGTGTTAGATGAAGCGGATGAAATGCTCAATATGGGATTCAGAGATGAATTGGAAGGGATACTAAAAGGAACTCCAAAAAATAAACGAACCTTAATGTTTTCTGCAACCATGCCTCCTGAAGTATCCGGAATATCAAAAAAATTTCTGCACGACCCATTGAAAGTCTCAGCAGGAAACCAAAGCAAAGGTGCTGAAAATGTCCGGCATATTTATTACCAGGTGCATGCGAAAGACCGCTACTTAGCTCTAAAACGGATTGTTGATTTTAATCCTGGTATATATGGCATCGTTTTTTGCAGAACACGAGCCGAGACAAAAGAAGTAGCAGAAAAATTAATAAAAGACAAGTACAATGCAGATGCTCTTCACGGCGACCTGTCTCAGGCTCAACGCGACCATGTAATGAACCGGTTCAGAAAAAGCAATTTACAACTTCTGGTGGCTACAGACGTTGCAGCCCGGGGAATTGATGTAGAAGACATATCGCATGTAGTCAACTACAACCTCCCGGATGACATTGAAATTTATACACACAGAACAGGACGGACCGGACGTGCAGGAAAGACGGGCATCGCCATTTCGATTGTGAATTACAGGGAAAAAAATAAAATACCGGGTATTGAAAAAAATATTGGCAAAAAATTCATGAAGATGAATATTCCGTCCGGGACAGAGATTTGCGAAAAACAACTTTTCAACATGATTGATAAAATGGAAAATGTTGAAGTTGATGAAGGCCAGATCGCTCCATTCATGGAAACGGTGAACAAAAAACTTGAATGGCTGAGTAAAGAGCAAATCATTAAACATTTTGTTTCCCTTGAATTCAACCGGTTTGTTGAATATTACAAAAATGCAAAAACGCTGAATGACTGTAAAGAGCCTTCATCATCAGGTGACCGTTCTCACAAAAAGAAAAAAGGGAAAGAAAGAGTCAGAAATGAAGGAACAACAGACTTTGCGAGGTTATTCATCAACACCGGAAAAAAAGAAGGGTTAAAACCCAAAGATATCATTGGCATTATTAACAAACATTTAAAAAATAATGACATAAAAATCGGAGATATTGACATTAAAGATTCATTTGCCTTTTTCGAAGTAGACGAACCCTATTCCAAAGAAGTAATCAATGCCCTTCAGGACAAATCGTTCAACGGACGGCGTTTAAACCTTGAATTTGCAAACAAAGACACGAAGAAATACAATCAAAAAGACAAAAAGAAAGGCAAAGGCAAACGTTAAAACAGCACGCATCCATAAAACCCTACCCCTTGGCCTGTTGTATTTGCAGGAGCAATTAAATCTTCAAGATAATATGAGGTAATGCCAATAAAATATTGATCAAAAAAGACCCTGGATACATGAATACCAAGATCAAGCTTTCCATACCCTCCATAAGAAATTAAGGGCCTGACAGCAATATCATAAGGAATTTCAATAATAGGAGCCAGATAAACCTGTGGAAAATAATTTGCATGGATTATTGCTTTCGCTCCTCCTATTAGTGTCAGCCATGGATATAATTGACGTTTATAATATACATGCAAAACACCAGGTAACATATAATTCACCTTGCTGTCTTGCGATTCATAACCCAGCATATTCTCCAGGCTGTCAATTTGAAAATCCGATATTAGTGTGTCTGTAGTTGAAAACAAATCATTAATTTCTTTTCCTGTGAATGAATTTTCATCATTAATTGTAACATCCTCAATATTACTCCAGTGAATCATTCCAATATCCCTAAACTCCAAATAATAACCATCATTCGGGTCATTGGGATGGAAGGAAAAAAGAACATCAATCGCTGCACCATAACCACTAAAATTCTTCAACCGTTTTGCTTTATTTTGATTCATCTGTAAAACCGAATGTACATCTATGTTAAGACTGTCGCCGGAAGCCGATGTATAAAACGAGCCACTCTTAATTCTTCCTGACTGAAAATCAGACCCTTTGATCAATGAAAGTGAACCACCCAAACGATAACGTTTATTATTCAACCAGGTCTCAATCCCTCCAAAAATCTTCTCATATCCAAAATAAGTAAAATTAAATGGGGTTAAGGTTGCCTTTTCACCTGCCAAATGTTTATTGCCTTTAAAGAGTAATTCAAATGCATATTGATTAAATCCCGCATGAAAAAAATCTTTATACTTCCATCCTGCAATAAATGTTAAGCGTTCAAACAATGAATTGGTTTTGTATTTCATCCCAAAATCGAGTTGATACCCCAGGCGGTTCGATGAATTCAGTTTTTTTATCACATCCTGTTTTTCTTGTTCAGTGATCAATCCCTTGCCAAAAGCTGCATCAACAAAAGAATTTGTTATGGCATTGGAATTTATATGGTATTGAATATAGGTGTTAATGGAATGATTGTAATCATGTTGATCATACGTTGGAAAAGAATGAAAAGATGAGTTTTCTGACAGTTGAGCAAATAAGGAAAAAAAATACAGATTAAAAAAACACAAAAAGAAAAATTTTCTGGCCATAAAGTAAATATGTTGTTTCATTGAATCGGTGAATATAATAAAAGTTTATTTTTTGTGCATAATGCATGCTAATTGTCTACAGTATATGTAAAATCTCCGACACATTTAATACCAATGGAATAATCATCAAACATTTGTAAATGCTTATTCTCGGGGATTGTGTTGAAATATGCTTTGACAATAATTTGTTTCGCGGCTAATAAAGATGCCATCCGTTCTTCCTTAATGAAAAAGCTCAATGTTGATTTTCTGGGTTCAATCACTCTCAAATCCGAATCCACACTTGCGGCTGCAACATGTGTTGCAGTAGTTAATGTATCAGACACATCCCCGTTTTCATCTATAAAATAAAAAGCAAGGCTTACATCAAGAGGAAACCCATTGTTAATAATAAACTTAAGTTCTCCGTCACGAATATCTTCCGGTTTTTCAATGTTCCCTTTATTGAATGCAATGGTATCGGAGAGAATCAGATTGTTGGCTTTGATATTCAAAGGAATCACGGCTTTTAAGAATGTATTCAATCCTTTTTCAGACCGTGCAAAATTGTCAAGATTTCCGGTTGGCCCGTCCGGATTTGTAAGCACTCCAAAATCATAATAAAATTTATCAGGCAGTAAGCTTATCAGATCACTGATATTGGAATTGTAGTCATCCAGCCTGAATATCGTAGTGGAAGCCTGAAGGGGATAATCCGTAGCACGTTCTACTCTGAACGGGTTTGGGACAGAAGACAGGTCGAGTTGCCTGATTCCTCCTGACTTTGTGTTTATTGCAGTGATGGTATTAATTTGTAGCTGTCCTTCCATCCCAATTCCATTTTCCACAACAAGGTCAATCCGGGTTCCTTTTAATCCCAAGCTGTCTATATCAAAATAATGAAACACGTCAAATGAAGTAGAATCGGGGCCGAGCATAAAATCTTGTTGGCCTAAATATCCTCCTGCGTATGATGGTTTTATTTCCATCATCTCTACTACAACTTTTACACTGTCTTCCAATGATAAAAACACATGCCGGCCTATGGAGTCAATTTCTCCGATCAGCTCATTATAAAAAGCATTTACAGTATCCTGCCCCGATTTACCTGTCAGGTCAAAATGATAATTATCGAAATCATAGGTGAATATTTGTTCGATATTCCCACCGGGAGGAGCCGGGGGAACTGTCATATACTCTTCAAACGGAATACCATAACGCGTTGCATTGGGAATTCTGTATGTAAAATACGATTCCTGGTCTATGGTGCTGATCACATGTATCCTCAGAAGCCCTTCACGAATATTGGCTTCCCTGAGTTTTATGGTATCTTGTCTGGTTGTATCTACCATGTCTTCAAGCAATACTAAATTTTTATGGTTAATGATGGTTTGCGCAGGAAATATGGCTTCTGCAGAATAAATCTTCATGTCTTTAATTTCTGCTTTGATTGACAATGAATCACTATAATCAATCTGGGTTCCGGAAGAAATTTCACCGACTGTAACCTGGCTAAAATGGACCATCATTTTTCCTTCAACTACTTTTCCTGCAAGATCAGCTGAATCCATTACCATTGAATGTGCAGCTATCTGAGGAAAAGAACCGGAATGTATGGTATCTCCACTATTCAAATTTGTAATGCTGTAATCTATGTTTTGTATCTCTGCGGGAAGTTCATTGATGATGGTAACCATAAGCGTGCCTTTTTCAAGTGTAATAACATGAAAATATTCAGAAGCATCTACTGTATCTGGAGCTAAATCTACATTAAAACTCGGAATATTAAAAAATAATGTAGAGCCATCCGGAAGCATACCAGCCAGCCCCTGGTCTTCAATTATTTCACCGAGAAATATCGTGTTCTGAACCGTTTGTTTATTCAAATGAATGCTGTCGAGTTTAACGTTTTTCCGGAATGGCTTAATATCCATTTGGATCAAAGTGTCAATGGTTATTTCGGCTAATTTTTCCTGGAAAACAATAGACACCGAATCACCCTGATCACCTGTCACACTTGTATCATTGATAATATCATAAATATTCAACGATGAATAAAACACCGGTGTTAATGCATCCACTTCCCATTCGGGTGGTTCATAATCTTTAATACAAGATGTAAAAAAAACCGGGATCAATAATAATAAAAGGAGATATTGTATCTTTTTTAAAAAAATCAATAAAGAATAATTAGGGTATTGATACATAAAAATGAATAAATTAGGTTAATATACAAAAAATTAACGTGAAAATACCTTAAAAAGTTGTAATCCATAAATAACAAGTCATTTGTATTTGTTCACTTTTCCCTGATCATCACAGAGTTTCAGTAACTCAAAAACACGTTTATTAAAAACCGGATGAACCAACTCCGGTGCTATCTCAGCCAGGGGAATCATCACAAATTTTCGTTTATGGAGATAAGGATGTGGTA
The DNA here is from genome assembly GCA_964549265.1 of uncultured Bacteroidales bacterium. Lineage (GTDB taxonomy): Bacteria > Bacteroidota > Bacteroidia > Bacteroidales > JBBRXJ01 > CAYMKE01. The sequence continues at coordinate 6,150 of CAZJWE010000142.1, forward strand.
CCTTTAAACGTGGTTGGTCTATGATCAAATTATTATATAATAATATATCAATATCAATGATCCGGGATGCATATCCGGATGACAATTTCTGTTGACGTCCAATCGTGTGTTCAATGGTTTTGATTACCTCTAGTAATTGCTCAGGAGAATACACTGTGGTCATTTCAATAGCATTGTTTAAAAAAACATGTGCGCTTTCAAAACCCCAGGGTTCTGATTCATACATTGCAGAACGCTGAATGATGTTTCCGGCAGATTGTTCAATTAAATTTTCTGCATGGGAAAGGTATGCTTCCCTGTTACCGAGGTTACTGCCTAAAGATAAAAATACTTTGTTCATACCTTAATATGGGTTAAATCTACAATATAAAAAAAATGGCTCTATTCAAATACATTATTTATAAATTTAAAAAAAATGTGTGGTTCAGAATCACCATAGAAAATTCAAAGTTAAAAAACAGGTTCTACACTTATTTTAGTGATTAAATATTTATATTATACAAAACACTATTGAAATATTGTTTAAATGTGGTTGAAATATGGTTAAATATTGCTTTAAAAATAAAAATATAAACAGATAAAAAAAGAGATTTTTAATATATTTGTATTAATCATTTTTAATATATAAATGCTCACAAAAACCAAAGGCATTGTACTTCATCACATAAAATACAAAGAAAGCAGTGTTATTGCCACCCTTTATACAGAAAAGTTTGGCAGACAATCTTTCATTGTCAACTCGGTCAGAAAAAAGCGGTCTGCTTTTAAGCTCAATCTGTTCCGGCCTTTGTCATTATTATCTCTTGAGGCCTATATAAAAACCGGAAACAATCTACAACGTCTCAAAGAAGCCAGGTATCATTTGCTCCCTCAAACAATTCCGTATGATATGGTGAAAACATCCATTAGTTTTTTTCTTGCAGAAGTCCTTTACCAGTTATTAAAAGAGGAAGCTCCTGATTTCAATTTATTTCATTTCCTTAAAAATGCCATTGAATTATTTGATTGTGATATTGAGGGAAAAGCCAATTTTCATCTTTTATTTTTACTCAAACTTTCTCAACATTTAGGCATTGCCCCCGGCACAAATCACTCCGCTTTTTCGCCATATTTTAATTTAAAAAACGGGCGCTTTGAGTCATTCCCAATACATCAACCGGAACAATTAAATGAACAACTTAGTAGAATATGGCATCATTTGCTGGTTTCAGAATTTGAGACAATGAACACGATTCAAATGAATCATCAACACCGAAATGAGTTGGCAACTCAAATCATCCGGTATTACCAATATCATTTGAATACGTTATTTGACATCAAAACACATAAAGTCTTACAGGACATAAATGTTTAACTAAAGATATTTTCAACCCAGGCTATTTTAGGCATTATTTTTGTTAATTTTAAATAAATAGTTCTTTCAAATAAAAACCAAATTGTAAATAAGGTTTTACTATATTTACTTCTGAAACCAAATTTTAATATAAAAGAATCATGAATAATCTATCAACAAATTACTTAGGACTTAAATTACAAAATCCAATAATTATAGGGGCAAATAACATGACCACTGACTTGGATAATCTTAAGCGTTGTGAAGACCAGGGTGCTGCTGCTATAGTTTATAAATCATTGTTTGAAGAACAAATAAATTTAGAAAATGTAGAATTTGAGCAAGACCTTTCACAATACGACGATTTGCATGCAGAAATGATCACCCAGCACCCTGCTTTAAAACATTCGGGACCTGCGGAACATCTACATAATCTTAAAAAGGCAAAAGAGCATATAAACATTCCCTTAATTGCCAGCCTGAATGCAGTTTATAGAGAAACATGGAAGGATTATGCGAAAAAAATTGAAGAAGTCGGAGTAGATGCATTGGAATTGAATTTTTTTGCTGTACCAAAAAGCATGAATCTGGAAGGAAGAATACTTGAAGAAGAACAAATTGAATTGCTCAGGGAAATAAAATCAGCAGTTAAAATTCCGGTTTCTGTCAAACTTAGTCCTTTTTACACGAATCCTCTCAACGTGATCTCTAAAATGGATGAAACAGGTGTTAACGGATTTGTACTATTCAACCGTTTTTTTCAACCGGATATTAATTCAGACGAAGAACAACACATTACTCCTTTCAATTTAAGCAATAAAGAATCCATACGCTTACCTTTGAGGTATACCGGACTGCTTTATGGCAATATCAAAGGGAATATATGCAGCAGCAGCGGCATTTTCAATGGAAGCGATGTGGTAAAAATGATCCTGGCAGGGGCAGATTGTGTTCAGGTTGTAAGCACGCTGTATAAAAACAAAATTGAAAAGATCAGCTGGATCATATCTGAATTGAATAACTGGATGACTCAGCACAACTATTCATCTCTTGACCAGTTCAGGGGTAAGCTATCCAATAAAACAATCTCAGACCCATTTGTTTATAAACGGGCTCAGTATGTTGGCATGCTCATGAGAAAAGCAGATGAATTGGTGAATACTTATCCGGTAGACTAATATGATTAAAAGAAGAAGTCTGAGGTCTGAAGGGATAAGTTGTTAGTGAAGTATTAATGTTAAGCACTCTTCACACTAACAACGAACAACTTAACAAAAAAATAAACATAAACATATGAACCGAGCCATGACAAAATTATTGACACACACCCACATGATTATTAAAATCTACTTAGATTGCATTAAGTCAGCAA
>CAZJWE010000143.1:0-8772 GCA_964549265.1 uncultured Bacteroidales bacterium
TATATTATGAAATTCATCTTATAATATAATATTTCAATAATAATACATCATTAATTATTAAGATTTTAAAAATACAAATTTAATGAAAAAACAAATTAGTATAACCTTAAGTATATTTTATTTTTTTTCTTTTCATATGTCTGCACAACAATATGATTCTATTGTTGACGAAAGAGACGGACAAATGTATAAAGTAGTTAAGTTAGGTGATCAATGGTGGATGGCCGAAAATTTAAATGTAGGAACAATGATCAATGGAGATGAAAACCAACAAGACAACGGGCTGATTGAAAAATATTGTTATGATGATGACACAACCAAATGCAATGAATGTGGCGGTTTATACCAATGGAATGAAATGATGCAGTACTCCACTGCCGAAGGAACGCAGGGAATATGTCCAGAAAACTGGCATATCCCTTCAGATGCAGAATGGAAAGAGCTTGAAATATTTCTGGGTATGTCGTCATCTGATGCTGATGACGAAAACACATGGCGAGGCAGTCCCGTTGGCACTAAATTAAAAGAAGGTGGTTCTTCCGGATATGATGAAAAACTTTGTGGGAGGCGAAATAGCAACGGCACTTTCTCATTTTATGGCACATATGGTTATCCATATACATCAACTGAAGATGGTTCCAATGCATGGAGAAGATGTTTGGATATAAATGCTTCGTCTGTTGGGAGGTGGAATACATTTCCCAAAAGTTATGCCTTTTCGGTGCGCTGTATTACCGATTCAATACCTACTTCAATACAATCAAACCATAGTCAAACATGTGTAATCGCTCCCAATCCTACACATGATCATATAAAAGTGTATTATTCCGATTTTCTTTTTGCAGAAATATTTAATCTTGTGGGCCGTACATTGCGAATTGTTAAGCAGCCGGTTATTTCATTCAGAGAGTTTGCAGAAGGAATATACATTGTGAAAATATATAGCAAAAAAGGGGACGTGTTTACAAAAAAGATCAAATATTTCAGAGAATAACATACAACATGCGTATTACTCCATTTTCACTATTTTAGGATAAAAAAGGCCTGCTTTTTCTACAAGTTCAGATTGACAATTCATTACCTTATGGATGTTTTTGTAAGCCATTGGAACCTCATCAATTCCACCGCCAATTAGTTCTACATTATATTTTGTTAAAACCTTGTGAATATCCTTAGCAGAAAACGTTTTCTTTGCCTGCGTCCTTGAAAACAGTCTTCCTGCACCATGTGATGCCGAATTAATCGCTTCCGAAGACCCTTTTCCTATTACCACATAGGCCGGATGTACCATAGAACCGGGGATGACTCCTATAGCGCCCTTAGATGCCGGTGTTGCCCCTTTTCGATGGACAATCGCATCTTGTCCGTTAGCTATTTGTTCTTTCCACGCAAAATTATGATGATTTTCAATCTTACAGGCTGGTTTCGTGCCAAGAGCTTTGGATATAGTATCATGAATGATGGCATGATTTGCAGCAGCATATTCACCGGCCAGGTTCATAGCCTTCCAATATTCAATGCCTTCTTCGGAATCGAGGGTGAGCCACGCTAAATTTTTGGCTCCTTTAGAAAGGCTACATTTTTGTTTGGCAATATTTGTATAGTGTCGTGCCACCGATGCACCAAAATTCCTGGAACCAGAGTGGGAGAGGAGTGCCATATATTTACCCGGCTGTAAATTAATTGATTCAATGGGGTGGTTCATTTCTAATACTCCAAATTCAACAAAATGATTTCCTCCACCTGAAGTGCCTAATTGTTCTAGTATTTTGGGTTTAAGTTCTTTTAAAAAAGAGATTTCATCGAATTCTTTTTTTGACAAAAAAGGGTGGTCGTTTATTGTGTTTGCAGCTCGTTTGCCAAACCGGGTGTGTTGATTTAACAACTTTTTGAAAAAATCTTTTTTTTCATATATATCATCAACAGGCAATGCATAAATACTCAGACACATTCTGCATGCAATGTCCATTCCCACACCATAGGGTATTACTGCATTATCTGTTGCAAGGACACCGCCAATGGGCAAACCGTATCCCACGTGTGCATCGGGCATTAAAGCGCCCTGAATAGTTATGGGTAGCTTCATCGCCATGTCCATCTGTTCAAGAGTTTCCGTATCAATTTCTTCTTTTCCAAAAACATGATATGTTTTGCTATGGTCTGATAATCTAATTTTCATGCAGAAATTTTTCAGGATAAGACACACAGTTCAATATTGCAGATTCTTTTATAATCAATCTGATATCTATTCTTAATAGTACAAACTTAATAATTTAAACTGATATTATTTGGATAGGCCATTGATTTCTCTTATATTTACAACTTGAATACTTATTTATTGATGATCAGCATATTAATTATAATTATTTAAAAATTAATAATGTTGGTAGTTTTAAAATAAAAAAAATTTAATTTATGAGACAAGCAAAAGAGAATGACAAAGTAAAAGTACATTATACCGGGAAGTTAAAAAACGGACAGGTGTTTGATACCTCAAAAGAAAGAGATCCTTTGGAATTCCAAATAGGTGAGCAAACCATAATTCCGGGATTTGAAAATGCTGTAAAAGGAATGCAGGTGAATGAAAAAAAGGAAGTCACCATTCCACCCGAAGATGCATATGGTGAAGTAAATGAAAATATGATTCATGATATTCCGCGTGAAAACATAGAAGAAGATATGAATCCAGAAGTAGGGCAGGAGGTTGCCATTAAATTATCGGATGGATCCTCGGTTCCGGCACAAGTGGTAGAGGTGAGTGAAAAATCAATCAAAATAGATGCAAATCATCCGCTTGCAGGGAGGGAGCTGCAATTTGAGTTGGAATTGGTTGAAATACTTTAATATATAAAAAAAAGAGGATGTCAGTTTGAACATCCTCTTTTTTTATGCCTTATTTTGTTATTGCTTTATAAAGAATTTTTTTAGATATCGACTTCATCAACATCGTACTGAACATCAGATACTAATGCTTCGGAAAAAAGGAGTTGCTTGGTATCTTCATCAAAATCCCAAACACCTTTCACAAATGATGGTATTTTAATGCCTGATATTTCCTTGTATTTTTCAACAGGTGTTTCCCATCTTCCAAGGATATGATGGCCTTGGGTTACATGAAAATGTCGTTCCCCGATAAAATTGACGATTTTACCTTCGTTATCAAATTTGAATGTACCGGATACTGATTTATCATTTACTTTAAGGGTGGCTTTGGCAGATGTATCATCTATGGCTTCCCATCTAATATAATCATTGACCATAGCAGCAGGGAACCATATCATTTCAGCAATATATCTCAATAAACTCCCTTCATCTACTTCTTTGCCTGTAATATCAGCTTTCTTCTTGAATCCCATATGATTTGTACTAATTGAACCTTTTCCATCCATCAAAATATCGGTTGATTGAAATGATTTAACATTGGCAAACCATATAAATCCGGGCGGATTGGTTGAGATGTACTGAACTGCTTTAAAGGGCAGCCATCTTTTTCTTTCTTCCTTGCGCCATTTGTCTGTAAAGTGAATTCTTAGCGCTCCTTTTTGGACTAATCGAATGTTTTGAGGTTTCTTTTTTTCGATCACACCAGAAAAAGAAAGGAATTTCTGTACAGGTTTCGGAAGTTTATTCACTTCTTCTTTAGTTACAATTTCGGATTCATAAGGTTTTGTGTTGTTTAATAATACATTAATTTGTTTTTTGATTGTATTCTTGTATTTGTTTAAACCGTGAATATGTGTAAAAACAATGATCAAAATAATCGTTCCAACAAGAATAATAAATAGATAGAAATAAAAATTTTCTTCAAACATGGCTTAAAAATTTTAATTAGACAATTTAAATGTATTTATACCAAAATTGTGCCAAGATAATTATCAAAAAAATACACACCTTAAATTGTCTTATAATTAATATTATGTTAAATAGGAATATAAATAATAAAGGAGACACAACCGCCTCCTTTATTAATGTAATTAATGAGATATCCTACATCCCCAATTCCTCTTTTACTTTTTCTAATTTTTTTTCTACTTCTTTAATCTTTTCCTGATTATCCAATCGAACATAAATAGTATTTAACGTAGAAAGTGTTGTATATTTATCATTTAATTTCTCTTCTTTGGATTTAAGTTCTTCATCTACATTGTCAAGCACACTTAATCCTTTCTCCAGATAAGGTACAGCTTTAGCCATTTCTTGATCTGCTTCATCTTTGGCTTTTTCATATTCTTGATGGTCTTTAATATCATTGGCTGCTTTTAACATTTCAACTCCTTTATTATAAAACATAGCTCCTAAGTTATAATAAGCGTCAAAATAATTCGGATTCATCTCAATTGCATTTTTATATGCCTCAATTGCTTTTTCTCTTTCATCAAGACTTTCATGTATGGTCCCTTCCATGAAATAATACGACGGATTGTCCTGGTCTTTGCTTTGTGCTTCTTTCAAATAATTCAACGCTTCTTTTTCTTTACCCAATGCAATGTAATACATAACCATTTCATTCAACAATTTTGTTTCATTAGAAAACTTTTTGTATGCTTTCTTCAATGTTTCAATGGTATTCAGTGTATCATTCATCATAATATATGCTTGTTTAATTCGCAAATAAACATCCAATTGGCTTCCTTTTTTGGGTGTAAAATTGTATTCCAGTGCTTTATTGAAATAATAAATTGATGTATCATATAGCTCACTTTGGTAGGCTGCTATTCCACTATAATAAAGAAATGTAGTATCAATTGCTTCAGAAGGATATCGTTCCATTAATTCCAGTCCCATTCCACCACTAAACGCCTGAAATGCCTTTTTATATTGATCATCATTCAAATAGTCAATACCTTTTCTTAGCAAAAGGCCTGCAAGATGCGGAAATTTCATTTCTATGCTGAGGTTTCCATATTTATTTGCTGTATCCATTTCAATGGCTTTTTTATAACTCTCGTACGAATTGATTAAATCTTCAAATTCTTGTTGCTCTTCTGGTGTTGCTGTATAAACAGTATAATAGTAGTCACCAATTGTGAACCATGTTTTTGGCCAATTTCGGTTCGCTTCATATTTTTTAGCAGAATCAATATTCTCTGAAGCTTTTTCTAATAAATTCGCTGAAATATTGCTCCTGGCACGGTTTACGAATTTCTGAGGCCCACTACATGAAGCAATTAAAATGATTACTATCCCTGATATCAATGCAATTTTTTTCATTTTTGATTTGAAATTTAATTTATTAATAAATGTACTCAAAAATAATAAACTTTTTATTTTCTGTCAAAAATATATTGGATAAAAAGTTAAATGACATTTTTTATTTTTATATTTTTGCAATGCATTTTGGTTTGCCCGGATGGCGGAATTGGTAGACGCGCTAGTTTCAGGGACTAGTGATCTTCGGATCATGTGGGTTCGAGTCCCACTCCGGGCACTTAAAGAGTTCATTTGTTTTTTATTATTTTATATATAAAGTTGTATTAAATGAAAAATGTAATTATTCTCGTTATTGCTTTATGTACAGGAATTATACATGGTTTTTCCCAAAACACCGGACAAATTAAAGGGAATGTTTACAATGCTAAAAACAATGAACCTGTCCCGTTTGCCAGCATTGCAGTCTGGAATACAGATATTGGCTCTATCAGTGATCTGGATGGAGATTTTTTGTTCACCGGACTTGACCCCGGATATATTAAATTAAAAGTTTCTGCCGTTGGTTTTGAAACATACATCAGTGAAGACATATTAATAACGAACGCCAAAACAGCATATATTGACATCTCACTTAAAGAAAAGGTTGAAGAGATTGAGGAAGTGAAGGTCACCCCCAGCCCGTTTCGCAGAAAAGAAGAAGCCCCGGTTTCAATGAGGTCTATCAGCATTTCAGAAATAGAAAAGCTCCCGGGTGCAAACAGAGACATATCCAAAGTAATCCAATCGTTTCCCGGGGTAGCCTCTACCCCATCGTTTAGAAACGATCTCATCGTAAGAGGTGGCGGCCCGAATGAAAATTCGTTTTATCTGGATGGTGTGGAAATACCGACCCTGAATCATTTTAGCACACAAGGCGCTTCAGGAGGCCCTGTGGGAATCATCAATGTTGATTTTTTAAGGGAAGTAGAATACTATTCAGGAGCTTTTCCTGCCAACAGGGGAAATGCTTTAAGTTCTGTCCTTGAGTTCAAACAGGTCAATGGAAATCGTGAAAAAATGCAATACAAGACAACGGTTGGCGCTTCAGATTTGGCTTTCAGCATGAATGGCCCCCTGAGCGACAATACCACAGTCGTTTTTTCTGCCAGAAGATCATACCTGCAGTTTTTATTCAGTGTGATCGGGCTCCCATTCCTTCCAACGTATAATGATGCTCAATTTAAGACAAAAACAACGATTGATGAGAAAAACGAAATCACATTGATCGGCATCGGAGCAATTGATCAATTCGAATTGAATAAAGATGCTAATGACACTCCCGAACAGCGTTATATCCTGAATTACCTGCCGGTGAACGAACAATGGAATTATACTGTTGGCGGCGTTTACAAACATTACCGCCCAAACGGGTTTGATACCTATGTGCTAAGCAGGAATCATTTAAATAATGCTTCTTATAAATATCAAAACAATATTGAAGTAGACTCTCTTAAAACATTTGATTACAGCTCTGTTGAATCAGAAAACAAATTCCGCTATGAAAAAAATACAACATTGGATAATGGATTAAGACTAAATACAGGCCTCAGATTAGAGCATGGCAGATATACCAATTCAACCTTTAAAAAGGTTTTTTTACAGGACTCCACTTCTACAATTGATTATAACTCTGAACTGAATGTCTTTATGTATGGTGTTTTTGGACAGGCTACTAAAAAGATACTGAAAGAACAATTGACATTGTCTTTAGGAGTAAGAGCCGATGCAAACACCTATTCTTCAACAATGAACAATCTGTTAAACCAATTTTCTCCACGCCTGTCTGCTTCGTATTCTGTTACTTCAAATTTCTTCCTTAATTTTAATATTGGCCGGTATTACCAGCAGCCTTCATATACTACATTGGGCTATAGGGATAGAGCCGGAACCCTGGTAAACAAACAAAACGGCTTAACATATATTTCATGTAATCATCTTGTTGGGGGTATCGAATTTCTTCCAAACGAACGATCCAAATTAACAGCTGAAGGGTTTTATAAATGGTATCATAATTATCCTTTTTCAGTGAATGATTCGGTTTCAATTGCCAGTAAAGGAGGCGATTTTGGCGTGTTTGGCGACGAAGAAGTGATTTCTTTAGCCCAAGGAAGGGCGTATGGACTTGAACTTTTATACAGAAACCAGGTAACAGGAAAAATGGACATTTTGGTATCTTATACATTGGTCAGGAGCGAATTTAAAAAATATGGGCAGGACTTAAAACCAACAGGCGATTACACCCCTACAGCATGGGACAACAGGCATTTATTGAATATCATTGCAACACGTCAGCTTAAAAATAATTGGGAGATCGGTGTGAAATGGCGGTTTGTCGGGGGAACACCTTATACCCCTTACGATCTTGAAAAATCTTCATTGGTTGAAGCATGGAATGCAAACGGACAACCCTATCTGGATTACAGCAGGTATAACGAAAAACGGTTCAACTCGTTTCATCAACTCGACCTGAGAGTTGATAAGGGGTTTTATTTTAACAAATGGTCTTTGATGCTGTATCTGGACATTCAGAATGTATATAATTTCAAGGGAGATGCACAAAATTTTTATATCAATGAAGATGAAAACGGGAATGCACAAATCATTCAGGGAAGCAATCCTCCTCGATACGACTTGCGTGAAATTAAAAATGAAGGACAGGGAAATATCCTGCCCACCATTGGTATTATGGTTGAATTTTAATATTTAAGCAATATGATTAGATATCTATATATTAATTTATTTATAAAGATGAATGTGCTAATTTATTCGTTCTTATGTATTGTTTTGTTCATCACATTTTCAAAATGCAGCTCATTTAAAAATAACAAACCGACTTCATTGACTGATACACTGAATACATTCATCAATATGGATGGAGAAAGTTTATCGGTCGTTGTCAAAAAAGGGAAAGCGCATAACTATCCGCTAATGGCTGTATGGATAGAAGACACATTAGGCAATTATATCCAATCATTGTATGTTGCAGAATCCATTGCTAAAGGTTTTTTTGATTATGGCGAATCATCCAAAGGCAAATGGAAACCAGGCCCGATTCGCCGTCCAGCAGCTCTCCCCTATTGGACTCACAAAAGAGGGGTTAAAGTAGACGGCCTTTACGTGCCATCGCAATCCCATCCGATGCCCGATGCTGTAACCGGCTCCACACCGTTGAATAATTTTATATTAAATGCCAATATTACAGAAAATAAAGGAACTTCATTTAAAGTTTTACTTGAAATAAATCAATCGTGGGATTGGAATGCGTATTGGACCAATAATAAGTATCCGGATGATGAGGAATATAAAACATCATGCCAGCCGGCACTGGTTTATTCTTCTCCTGTGATTTCTATTGACAGTCAAACCAACGAATACCCCCTTCAGGTCATTGGACACAGCCATTACAGCGGCAAAAACGGAGAACTTTACACGGATTTAAGCACCATTACAACAGCATTGGATATTATTGATACCGCTTATGTAGTGTTTCGCTAATTTCGTTGGCTCTATTCTAAACCATAGTTGATAAACTAAAATACATTATGTTTTGAAGAATCACCAGAGAAAATATAAAGTTCATAA
>CAZJWE010000144.1:0-8766 GCA_964549265.1 uncultured Bacteroidales bacterium
TTTTATTCACTTCGTTCATGAGATCGCTTCGCTAAGTTCAAAGGTCATATGGAGCTCGTCATGAGTTTAATTTATTGACTTTGTGTTATCTAAATAGATTTTTTAATAATCATGCGGGTGTATGTCAAAAAATTTGTTAAGGCTCGGTTCATATATAAAAAAGGCCTCATTAAAAATATTAATGAGGCCTTAATGTATAGTTGAATTATTGATTTTTATTTCTTATCTGGCCATGTTACCGGAAGGGCTACCCATTTGATCCATTGCACATCTGAAACCAATATCTACTTGTGCTTCATCCTGGTTCAGGTACCTGCGTTCGCCCGGGCTTAACCAGTATGCCCTGTCTAACCATGAACCGCCTTTATAAACCCTTGTCCTGTCATTAATGAGAGAGTTAACATCATTATGTTTTGCATCTTGCTTATACATTAATTGAGGTTTATCTTGAGCAGATTTGTCACTATAATGAATACTGGATTCAAAGTCTCCGTCTCTATAGTTTCTGTAATCAGCTTTTGTATAATTTTTCCTTCCTTCTGCATCTTCTTCATCAATATTTTTCCATTTCAAACGTCCAAGGCTGTCTTTAGGAGCAATTAGCCCTTCTTCATCTCTTACAAGCTCTTGATAAACATTACCACGGAAAGGCCTAAAATCGTGTACATCTTCAAACGTAGTTGGACGATATACATCGAAAACCCATTCATTGACATTTCCGGCCATGCAGAACAATCCATAATCATTGGGCCAGTATGACTTAACATTAGCGGTAATACTTGCATTGTCATTAAGACTACCGGCAACACCCATCATATCACCTCTATCTCTTCTAAAATTGGCCATGAATTTACCTAGATTACCTCTGTTTGGATTTCTAACATTATGACCTTCCCAGGGGTAGATTCTCTTTTCAAACACTCTTTCATCATAAGTGTTACCAATTAATGCTTTGGCTGCAAATTCCCATTCTGCTTCAGTTGGTAATCTATATTCGGGCAATAGTATTCCATCAGACATTCTCACCCTTCGTTCCTCTTGGTCAGGTGCTAAAGAAGGAAGATTTTGTTTAACCATTCCCTCGTACTGACCTGCAAGGTAAGCACCTGTATGAAAGCTTTGTTCTCCTGTTTGGTTCGGATCCAATTCAAGAACTCCTGCATTAACCAATTGATTTTCGTTTACCCTGTCAGTCCGCCATTTGCAGTAGTTAACAGCTTGTTCCCATGATACTCCTACAACAGGATAATTATTATACGCTGGATGTCTCAAATAATACTTTACATATGGCTCGTTATATGCCATTTTTCTTCTCCACACCAGTGTATCGGGAAGTGCTTCTTTTAATACATCTGGGTAATCCCTGTAAACTCGTCCGATCCAGTGAAGATATTCTCTATAATCTACATTTCGGACCTCTGTTTCATCAATATAAAATGAAGATACAGTAACCCTTCTTGTTACATTATCATAGCTGTGATAAACAGGATCTTCCTGAGTCCTGCCCATACTAAAATTACCACCTTGAACAAAAATCAAACCCGGTCCAGTTTTTTGTTTATACGCTACATTGACCTCAAAACCTCCATTATCCGGATTATTGTATTCCCATCCTGTGGTCGGTGAAACACCTTGTCCTCCCCCTCCACCGCATGATGTTACGGCAAATAAGGTAATAGCTGTTGCAATCTGAAATAATTTTATTTTTTTCATAATTAGCTGAATTTTTTTCAAAAATAATGAATTATTTTCTAAATAACTAATAAAAAAATTATTTTATTATGTTTTTATTGTCATTATATTGCCAATCAATCCATACAGAAATTTCGTGAGAGCCTACTGATGAGGTAATTACGTTTTTTTGAGGTAATTGAAAATCATAACTGTAATGGATTTGATAATTGCTTGCCACATATCCAATATGAAACACAAGGGTTTTAAAATAAAATTGCAGGTCATGCTGAAACGAAATGCCAATATTATATTTCTGTTCTAATTTGAAAAGATTACCATAATTTAACAAATGATAATGTCCCTGATAGATATAAAGAAAATGTGGCAGCGTATTAATCGTTTCTTTCCCAAACCTGTCATAAAAAACCGGAATATCGGCAAAAAAATGCATTGAATATTTTTGTGGTATTGTTTGATATTGATCAAGATTTGTTTGCTTTAAATGATGAGCGGCTCCTCCAAATAAAAACCTGGAATTATTCCTAAAATTTTTTATGTCAAATAAAAATCCCAGTCCAACATCAAAATATCCCCTGTTTATATTTCCTGAATTTTCATTATTCGATAGAACAAAGCCTTCTCCATCAACGTACATATCCGGCAATTTCATATCGGTGGTTACAATACTTTTTTGACTCCAGCTGGCCTGGAACCCCGCCCTGAATTCACTATAATAGGTCATTTTTAAACGGTATGCATACATTAAATCTGCGGAAAAATTATTGTAAACACCTCCGCCCTGCCTGTCATTTAGCAAATGAACACCAAGTCCACCATGAAAAAAATCTGTGGGTTGGTCATATGAAACATTATATGTTACATATTTTGCATTGATATCTGTCCATTGATTTCTGTAACTTGAAATAACTCTTGGCCCGGCATTCCCGGAAAATGCAGGATTAAGATGCAATTGGTTAATAAAATATTGACTAAAAAAAGGATCTTGAGAAAAGCAACGACCCTGGAAAATAAATATAAATAAAACCAGTTTTATTATAAAATATCTTTTCATAAATAAGTTTACAATCGCAAATAATAAAATTGCAATATATTTTGTAAGATAACGTTTAAAATGTTAAATTCTTGTTTAAAATAAAGTGCATTACAAATTAATTTCTCAAATATAATGACAATATTATTAAGGTCACTTGTTATAATCATATTTTTTTGCTTTTCAGCTTTTTCATATAGCCAGGAATATCCTCGAACAATCCAATGGCAAGCCAATAAAAATATACCGCAGGAAGATGTTTACAAAGGCATTACACAATACTTGTCATTTAAACGTGCTGCATATGAAAACTATAAAACCTTATTGCCTTATTACACAGAAACAATTGAATTAAGCGCTTCGGGAGTAAAAGCAACACTCACCAATCTCCGGTTTGAAAAAACAGAAAAGCAACAATTGAACAATGTTGGCCATTTAGACTCATTAGCAGAAACGATACAATTACAGCAAAATATTTACCTGCAACGAAAGAAACCTTATCTGCAAATATCATTCATTCCTTTAATAAAAAAACCTGACGGGTCGGTTGAAAAACTTGTGAGCTTTACAATTCAGCTACAAAGTATTCAAAAAGCAAGCTCTTCTTCTGTTAGGCACAAACATTTAAAGAGCGGCAGATATGCTTCCGAGTCTGTTTTAAGTACCGGGACATGGATAAAAATCAAAGTAACCAATACAGGCATCCATAAATTAACATACGATCAACTGGTAGACATGGGCATATCTTCCCCTTCAAATGTAAGCATATACGGAAGGGGCGGTGGTGTTTTGCCTTTTTATAATAATGAACCTGTAGATGTAAATTTAGAAGAAATTCCTGTACACTTTGAAGATAAAAATAATGATGGATTTGGAGAAGGCGATTACATATTATTTTATGGAAAAGGGCCTACTAAATGGGAATATGACAATGTTAACAAAAAATTCCAACACGAGAAACACTATTATTCCGACGCTTCATATTATTTTATATCTTCAAGCCGGGGAAAAGGGAATGAACCTTTGTTAGAACCTTCAACTACCGAATCTGCTAATACTACCATCACAACATTCAATGACTATGCATATCACGAAAAAGATGAAGAAAACCTTATAAAATCAGGAAGAGAATTCTATGAAAAAATTGATTTTTATCCATCTTACAATTTTTCATTTTCTTTCCCGAATGTACTCCAAAACAAACCCGTTCATCTCTCTGCAAAGGCTGCATCAAGATCAACACAGCAAAGTCAATTTCAAATAAATGCAAATTCGACTCCCGTTACAACGTTGACAACAAATGGATTTGGGTCATTATCAGGACATACCTATGCACAGACTACTTTTAATACTACATCTTTTTATGTGAATCAAAGCAATATCAATATATCTGTATCATTTAACAATTCAGACCCTTCTGCATTAGGGTGGTTGGACTATTTATTGTTAAATGCTGAGCGAAAATTAAAGATGAACGGTAACCAAATGAGTTTTCGCAGTATAGCATCCATTGACACCGGGAATGTTTCGCTGTTCAAACTAAGCAATGCAAATGCTAATCTATTGATATGGGATGTAACAGACCAGCATAATGTAAAAAATATTGGAACCACAATCAGCGCAGACACCCTTATGTTTACCCTGCATACAGATACACTTCGTGAATTTATTGCATTCGACAAAACAAAAGATTTTTATACTCCCGTTTATAAAAATGATGATGATGTGGGGCAGATACAAAACCAAAACCTTCATGGAACAGGACAACCGGATATGGTCATTGTTACACTTAAAAAATACAAGCAAGAAGCCGAAGAACTGGCAGTATTTCACCGGAATGTTGATCAATTGGATGTTAAAGTGGTTGAACAAGATAAAATTTTCAATGAATTTTCTTCCGGTGCCCCGGATGTATCAGCAATCCGAAATTTTATGAAAATGTTATACGACCGTGCTAATAACGATGAAGAACTGCCTCAGTATTTACTTCTTTTCGGCGATGGTTCATATAAAAATAAGGGAAATACTGACGATCTTATCTTAACATATCAAAACAGGAATTCGATTGATGAAGTATCTTCGATTGTAACAGATGATTATTACGGTTTGCTTGACAATAATGAAGGTGAAACAAATGGATTACTCGATATTGGAATAGGCAGGTTTCCGGTAAACAGTCAAAAAGAAGCGCAGTTGATGGTAGATAAAGTAAAAAACTATTATTCGAAGCAAAACATGGGGAGTTGGAGGAAAAAAATTTGTTTCTTTTCAGATGATCAAAATGGTGATAGAATTGAAGGAAATACACATATGAGCGGGGCCAATGCATTAGCTACTTTTATTGAAAGCAATTACCCTGCATTCGATATCACAAAAGTCTATCTTGATGCATTTCGTCAAGTTTCCACTTCCACGGGAGACCGGTATCCCGATGCAAAACAACGGGTAAATGAAATCGTCAATTCAGGAGTCTTGATCTTTAATTATACCGGACATGGCGGAGAATTAGGGCTCACCCATGAACAGGTACTCTCTGTGAACGATGCAATCTCATGGAACAACCAGGATAAATTATCGCTATTTGTTACAGCATCTTGTGAAGTAAGCCGTTTCGACGAAGCCGAACTCGTTTCTTTTGGAGAACACATTTTATTAAACGATCAAGGTGGAGGCATAGCACTCTTTTCTACCACCAGGTTAGTATACGCTGGAGAAAATGAAAAGTTAAACCAACAGTTTTTTAATTTTGTACTGGAACACGGAACAAATAATAAAAAATACACTCTTGGAGATATCGCCCGCCTTGCAAAAATAAATGCAGGAACATCAAACGCAAATAAACGAAAATTTCTTTTGCTCGGGGACCCTGCTCTCCGACTCGTTTATCCCGAAAGAAACGTAGCAACCACTAAAATCAATAATCAAGACATCAGTCAATACATAGACACCATCAGTGCTCTTGAAAAAGTAACCATAGAAGGCAGGGTTGAAGACACCAGTGGTAATTTACTTTCCGGATTTAACGGTATTGTATACCCTGTGGTATTTGATAAAGAAACCCAAATTACAACCCTTAAAAATGATGGAGGGAATTATGATGCATTTAATTTCAAAACCAGAGATAACATATTATTTAAAGGAAAAGCCAGTGTAACAAACGGAATTTTTTCTTTCCAATTCATTGTTCCAAAAGACATATCTTATAATTACGGGTTTGGAAAAATAAGCTATTATGCTGATAACGATGCACTTGACTTAAGAGGAAATTATGATTCTATCATTATCGGGGGTTCCAGCAGTAATGCACAAGCCGATACCACAGGCCCGACAATAGAACTATATTTAAATGACAAAAACTTTGTATCGGGAAGTGTAACAGATGAAAATCCGGTACTTTTAGCTTATGTGTCGGATTCAAATGGGATCAATACAGTGAGCCAGGGAATAGGACATGGAATAACTGCTGTTTTAGAAGGAAGTAATACTCTAAACATTGATCTGAATTCATATTATGAATCGGAGATTGATGAATATCAAAGTGGCATAATCGAATATCCTTTCCATAATTTGAAAGCAGGAAATTACACATTGACTGTTAAAATATGGGATGTGTATAACAATTCCGCACAAAAAAGCATCGAATTCACAGTACAAAAATCTTCCGAACTAAAACTTGATCATGTTTTAAATTATCCGAATCCTTTTACTACACATACTTCTTTTTATTTTGAACACAATCAGCCAAATCATTCAATGGATGTATTAATACAAATATTTACCATCTCCGGCAAACTGGTTAAAACGATCAAAACAACAGCTTTTCCTGAAGGATACAGGGTTGGGCCGATTGAATGGGACGGGCTGGATGATTTTGGTGATAAAATTGGACGCGGTGTATACGTTTACCGCTTAAGTGTCCGTTGTAATAACAAAACAGCTGAAAAAATTGAAAAATTAGTCATCTTAAGGTAAAACAATTAACTTTTAAATGAACACAATGAATCATATAAAACAAACGGTTTTATTTATAATTATAGGATTAATAACTTTTTCACATGCATATTCAAATGATGATAATGTGATTAAAGAATCCGGGGAGCTTCTCGGCCAAACATATAATCCGGTCCAAACTGCGGTCCCCTTTCTTATGATTGCTCCTGACTCCAGGGCCAGTGCTATGGGCGACGTAGGAGCTGCAACCAAACCCGATGCATATTCAATGCACTGGAACCCTGCTAAGTATGCTTTTATCAAAACAGATGTCGGGGCCACACTCTCAGCTTCTCCCTGGCTCAAAAATCTGGTGAATGATATGTATCTTTATTATTTTACATTATACACCAAATTAGACAAAATGCAGACAGTCGCCTTTTCTATAAGATATTTTACTCTAGGCGATGTTGAATTTACAAATGACCAGGGGACCTACATTAAAACTCACAATCCCAATGAATTTGCTTTAACAGGGGCATATTCAAGGCTCTTTTCCGACAATTTTTCCGGTAGTATGGCTTTCAAGTTTATTCGATCCGATCTGACAGGCGGATATAGTAACTCAAACATAGACTCTGAAGCGGGCATTTCATATGCAGCCGATATCGCGGCATATTATCAGAATGATATTGAAATCTATGAAAAAAAGTCCATCCTTTCATTTGGCATGAATGTCTCAAATATCGGAACAAAAATTTCTTATACAGGCCAAAGCGATGAATTCATTCCTATTAATTTAAGATTTGGGAGTGCTTTAAGAATGAAACTTGATGAATTTAATGAACTGGGATTTGCCGTTGACATGAACAAATTGTTAGTGCCCACTACTCCACGATACAATGATGACGGTGAGATCATTGCCGGAAAAGACCCTGAGGTATCTGTTCCTGTAGGTATGTTCAGGTCATTTTCAGATGCACCGGGAGTCATTACAGACAATGGCGATCGAAGTGTTTTCAGGGAAGAAATGCAGGAAATCATATACAGCATTGGCGTAGAATACTGGTATATCAACCAGTTTGCTATTCGGGCAGGATATTTTAACGAACACCAGCGCAAAGGCAATAGAAAATATTTTACAGCAGGAACCGGTTTGAAACTGAATGCTATTGGAATTGATTTTTCATATCTTATTCCGATTAACCAACAAAATCCCCTTGCCAACACGGTTCGAATATCTCTTACACTTGATATAGGGGCCTTTAGTAAGGGTTAATTAGTGTTTGTCTATAAAATCCAACTTCCTCGTTGTTGCCCGGAATCTAAATACTCTATTATTATGAATACAAGAATTGGTCATGGATATGATATCCACCGCTTAAAAGAAGGGACACCACTGTTTCTTGGTGGAATAAAACTGCAACACAACAAAACTGCTGTGGCTCATTCTGATGGTGATGTGCTAATACACGCCATCTGCGATGCGTTATTAGGAGCAGCTGCACTTGGAGATATTGGAACACACTTTCCTGACAATAGCCCGGAATTTAAAGACATGGACAGCAAACTTATTCTGCAGGAAACCATACAATTAATCCAAAAACATCAATTTGTTATTGGAAATATTGACACGACCATCATCCTTGAAAAACCAAAAATAAAAGGCCATATTCCTGAAATGATCAACGTATTGGCACCTATCATGCACATCAAACCAAATCAACTGTCCATTAAAGCCACAACACATGAAAAACTTGGCCCACTGGGTAATGAGGAGGCTATTGCATGTCATGCTGTGGCACTAATAGTTTGTCTATAAAGTCCGTTAACTTCATTACGCTTGCCACAATATTGCTCATTTACATCTCTTAGGTAACTACTTTTAAAACCCTTTGGCTCAATTCTAAGAAGTGGTTGATAAATTTGGTAGTACCCTTATTTTAGTGGTTAAATATTTTTACAGGACCTAAAATACTGTTTAAATATAGTTGTAAATATGGTTGAAATGTGGTTGAAATGTAGTTGAAATGTGGTTGAAATGTTGCTTTTTTTGATTGACGCAATATAGTTGCTCATTTTTACCGATAGTTTTTTTGCCTTTTTCGAAA